>JAYTNJ010000295.1:0-8772 GCA_043748345.1 Saprospiraceae bacterium | reverse complement strand
ATTAATTTAGCATAATATATTAACATTTTCACTGGATATTGAATAATTATTTTGTGATTGTAGTTTGCTTGAAGCACCTTAATTTTTATTTTCAAGAAGCGAAATACGTGAGCTGAACGATGAGTGCCTATCAGAAAAGCCAGCTGATATCAGCTTTAGTTTTATTGTGTGTCGTATGATTGAGCTTTGCTTTTTTAGATGGGCCGAGCCTACGGCTCTCAAAGTTATGCATTTTTTTTATCTCAACGGATTAAAATCCGTTGTTACAAAATAGGCCGATGCTATGCATCTGACAAGCGTCAGATATTCGATATTTCAGAGCCGTAGGCTCGAAACATCTTGTAACCACGGATTTTAATCCGTGGTATATACCATAAATAAAGAAATAGTGCCGTAGTCACGATCCATATAATATACTTCTTTTGCCCATCACAAAGGCAGTAAAATCATAAACTCACTCCCTTCTTTCTCCGTACTCTCTACCTTCAGTTCCCCGCCATGTGCCTTCACAATATCATAAGCGAGAGAAAGACCCAAACCTGTACCCTGCCCAGTAGGTTTGGTTGTGAAGAATGGCTGGAAGATTTTGTCTTTGATAGCAACGGGGATAGCGGAGGCGTTGTCTTTTATAGCTATAAGCATATTTGCGTGTTGGGAGGTTGGCGTGTTGGGTGAAAAGCTGGTGGTTACGGTTACCTTTGGCTCATATCCAGTTTCTCCTTTTTTGCTTCGCTCATTTACGGCGTAGAAAGCGTTGGTCATGAGATTTAATAACACTCTTCCAATGTCCTGAGATACCACGTTTATTTTGGGAAGTGAAGGGTCAAAGTTTGTCTCTAAGGTTGCATTAAAATCTTTGTCTTTGGCACGCAATCCGTGATAGGCCAATCGTAAATATTCATCTGCTAGTTCATTGACATCTGTAGGTTCTTTTTTGCCCGTGCTGGTGCGCGAGTGCTCGAGCATACCTTTGACTATGCTGCTGGCCCTTTTGCCGTGATGGTTAATTTTTTCTTGGTTTGATGTTAAATCACCAACTAATTCTTTTACTAAAATTTTATCAACGATTTCTTTATCTATTTCTTCATTCAGCTCTTTTGCTAAATCCACGCTCAATTCCGAAAAATTATTGACAAAGTTTAACGGATTTTGTATCTCATGGGCAATGCCGGCGGTGAGTTCTCCAAGTGAAGCCATTTTTTCGGATTGAATGAGTTGCGCTTGAGTTGATTTTAGTTCAGTATAAGCTTTTTCTATTTCTTTTGCCTGTGCCAATTCAAATTCTTGTCTCTTTTGTCTTTCCTTTTGTATGATGTATTGCTTCTGATAAAGATAGGCAGTAAATATAGCCGCTAATAAAAACAGTACATAAAGGGCATAAGCCCACCAGGTTTCCCACCAGGGCGGATGGATGCGGATGGTTATTTCCTTTTCTGCCCTTGTTCCTTCACTGTTAAAAGCTTTCACCCGGTACACATATTTTCCGGGCGGTACATTAAAATAATAGGAACTTTTTTCACCCTTTGACTCCCGCCAGGTATTGTCATAATTTTCCAGCATGGTAAAATATTTGGTAGCCTGAGGTTCACGGTAATCAATGGCTGCAAAATTGATAGCTATATTATTTTTGTTGTATGGTAAAACGATATCATTGATCTCTTCAACTGGTTTTTTAATAGGACTTCCTTTTCCAGGCAATACAGGGAGGGAATTGATAAAAAGATCAGTAAGGATGATCTTAAAATCGGGTTTAACAGCAAGTTCACCAGGGGAAAATGTGTAAAACCCTATTCCATTCGGAATGAATATCTGTCCTTTTTTGTTTTTATATGCAGCTTTCCATGTTGCCATACTAAAGGGAACTATCCCATATTTGCTGCCATAAATAAATATTTGTTTAGTTGGGAGGTTCAATCGTATTATGGCAGACTGTGAGAAAAACCATAAGTTCTTTGCATCATCTTCTGTAACACCTCCAAAAGAAACTGAACTAAATCCTGATTGGGAATCAAAAAAATTAAAAAAGCGATCTTCTTTTTTATCATACCTGTAAAGCCCTTTGTCCGTTCCCGCCCATAAATTATCATCAGAGTCCTGGTATAAATGCAATGCCCATGTTCCGGTTCCGGCAAGGTAACGGACAAATTTTCCGGTTTTTTTATCCAGCCGGTTCAAGCCATTGTTAGTGCCTGCCCAAAGCACACCTGACCTGTCTTCAAAAATTCCTCCCACGTTGTTTGTGCTGATTGTGAAACTGTCAGCTTCGCTGGAATAAAAATGATTGATTAAATGGTCTTTTGGGTTATAGCGGACCAATCCCTGGCCCCAGGTGGAAAACCAGATCAATCCCTCTTTGTCCTGAAAAATACGGGAAGCGGCGGTGTCATCAAAAGTCCTTAAATTTTCATTTGCATTAAACCGGTAAAATTTTTGTGTAGCCTTATCTATTACCCTCACACCTTTATCGGTTGTTACCCAAATTGAATTTTCCTGGTATTCAAAAATGGGCCTGGCCATATTGCCAGGCAGGCTTAATGAATCCAAGGGATCATGCTTGAACTGCTGTACCAAATTTAAATGCTGATCATACTTAAACAGCCCACTTCCCATCGTACCTACCCATAAGTTTCCTGGCTTATCTTCCAGGAATTCCCAGACTTCATCTCCGATAGTAATATTTCGGATATTTTTATAAAAAGGATCCATCCTGTATAAATTGGCGCTTTCCGTAGTAATCCATAATTCACCATCCCTTGATGTAAAAGCATTCCAACTCGTGCTGTCCGGAAATCCATTACTCCCTTCAAAATGGGTTACTTTTTTTGTAGCAGTATCATACCGGTTGATGCCTGAATACATGGTCCCAATCCAGACCGCTCCTTTAATATCCTCTGTAATAAACGTTATCTTATCGTTATCTGCCCCCGGCTTCAGTGGTGGCCGGCTTAACTGGTCTGGCGCTGTTGGGTTATAAGGGTGCCGCTGAAAAAGGCCTGTTTTACGATCCATCGTATGCAACCCATCGCCTGAAGTGCCCACCCAAAATATACCGCGGCTATCCTCATACATGGCCGCCACCTTGTTATTGATAAGACTGTGTGAATTGTTGGGATCATGCAAATACCGGGTGAATGAGCCATCAGGTTCCAGGCGGTTAAGTCCGCCATCTTCAGGGTCTTTTTTAAACCATGGAATACCTGTAGCTATCCATATAACTCCCTGCCGGTCTTCATATATTCTCCAAACCACATTACTGCTCAAACTTTTTTGATCTCCTGGTTTATTACGGTAATGGATAAATTTTCCGGTTTTTTCATCCAACCGGTCCAGTCCATTTTCTGTGCCTACCCAAAGCCTCCCCTGCCGGTCCTTTATTATGGCATTTACAACATTTTTGGCAAGGCTGGCGGTATCATTTTTATCATGCCTGAAATGTTTGAAAATTCCAGTTGCAGGGTTATATTGATCCAATCCTTCACCACCAATCCAGATCATCCCTGCATCATCAGCATAGATCGTTTCAACAATGACCATACCTAATGAATTAGGATTTGCATCATCATGCCTGAACGTGGTTATCCTGTTACCATCATAGCGGTAAACACATCTTTCCCCTGATCCGCAAAACCAAATGTACCCATAGGCATCCTGTGTAATGGCGTTTATTTTGCCTAGTGGTTTGCCGTTAGGGCCCTCCACTAAATTAAACTTGAGCTCATTGTTTTGAGCTAGGGTAAAATGGAAGATTGATTGAAAAAGAATAATGATAGCTATGATAAGTTTTACATTCATTATTAAAAATAATTTAGTTACTATAAAAATTATATCGGCAATTCAATAAAAAAAATTGTTCCCTCTCCCTCCTTCGATTCCACCCTGATCTGCCCACCATGTGCCTTCACAATATCATAAGCGAGCGATAATCCAAGACCCGTACCCTGTCCGGTAGGTTTGGTAGTGAAAAATGGTTGGAAGATTTTGTCTTTGATGTGGGATGGGATGCCGGAGCCGTTGTCTTTTATGGCCATTAGCAATTGGCTATTAGCTGTTAGCTGAGTGGTGATGCTTACTTTGGGCTCATATCCAGTTTCTCCTTTTTTGCTTCGCTCATTTACGGCGTAGAAAGCGTTCGTGATGAGATTTAATATCACTCTTCCGATGTCCTGAGATACCACGTTTATTTTGGGAAGTGATGGGTCAAAGTTTGTCTCTAATGTGGCATTAAAATCTTTGTCTTTGGCCCGAAGGCTTTGATATGCCAGCTTTAAGTATTCATCTGCGAGGGCATTGATATTTGTGGGTTCTTTTTTGCCTGAGCTTTTGCGGGAGTGCTCGAGCATGCCTTTGACTATGCTGCTGGCACGTTTACCATGGTGGTTGATTTTTTCAAGATTTTGTTTTATATCTGAAAGAATCTCACTAACCAGTTTCTCATCTCTTGATTCTTGGTTCTTTGATCTTTCTTCTTCAACCTCTTCCATCAACTCATTACTTACCTCACTGAAATTATTTACAAAATTCAACGGGTTTTGTATTTCATGAGCAATACCTGCAGTGAGTTCTCCGAGGCTAGCCATCTTTTCGGATTGGATAAGTTGGGCCTGGGTATTTTTTAATTCGGTATATGCTTTTTCAATTTCTTTTGCCTGGGCTAATTCTTTCTTTTGTGCTTTTTCTCTTTCGGCCCTTATGACACGTTGTCTCTGGTATCGATAAATAATGATCGCTAATGCTATCAGCAATAATCCATAAATACTATAAGCCCACCAGGTGAGCCACCACGGCGGATTGATGATAATAGTAATGGAAGTACCCTCTTCATTCCAAACACCATCATTGTTTGTTCCTTTCACTTTTAACACATAGGTACCGGGATCAATATTGGTATATGCAACGTAGCGTCTTGATCCACTATATACCCAACCTTTATCTACTCCTTCCAATTGATAGGCATATTGATTTTTGGCGGGGTTGTGAAAACTTAAGGACGAGAATTCAAATGAGAAATAGTTTTCATTGTGTTTCAGTACAATTTCTTTTGATTCATTAGCGCCTTTAACCAATGAATCGAACAGTTTAAATTGAGTGATAACTATAGGTGGTATATAGCTGTTTGCTTTAAGTTGAAGCGGATCGAAAAAGTTGAATCCATTATTACCTCCAAAATATAATGTGCCGTCCTCCCCCTTAATATGAGCAGAGCGCAAACTTTCACCAACTGCAAAAATGTTGCTTAGCAATCCATCTTTATAATAGTAATACCTGTTGTGCGATTAAGAAGACGGACGAATTTTTTAAATATATAAAAATATGTTGTGCATAATTCATTGCAAAGCAATAAATTGTTATATTTTTAAGCTACTAAACAACAAAATACACATGCACAACATAAAGACAAATTTCGATAAATTTCTTCATATAATTACCAATGAAGTAAAAGATATAATTTTGAATGACGGTAATTTCAAATTTTATCCTAGGAAACCGAAAATGAGCGATTGTGAAATTCTAGCATTATCTCTGTGCGCAGAAGCAATGAGTATTGATTCTGAAAACTATTTCTGGGGTAAAATAAAGAGCCAATCCATTGATTTTCCTAACCTCATTGATCGCTCAAATTACAACAGACGCAGGAGGAATCTTGTTAGTTACCACAATATACTCACTCAGAAACTGGCTTCAATACTCAATGAAGGTGAAAATGTTTTCATAGTTGATTCCATGCCACTTCCTGTATGTAATATAGCCAGAGCAGGCAGGAGCGATATTTTGAGAGAAGATTTTGAAACCAGCCCCGACAAAGGGTATTCTGCCATAACAAGAACTTATTTTTATGGCTACAAATTACACTTAATTACTTCATATAAAGGGGTTTACAATTCAATCGACATCACAAAAGCAAGTGTTCATGACATCCATTACTTAGATGATGTAAAGCATTCTAATTTAAATAACTGTACGCTTTTAGGGGATAAAGGCTACATCTCGAGCGAACATAAAACTGACTTATTTCACACATCAAATGTACAATTGGAAACACCAAAAAGAAAAAATCAAGCCAATTACAGTAAATTCCCTTATGTGTTTTTTAAAAGTAGAAAACGTATAGAAACACAATTTTCACAACTGACAGACCAATTCTTGATTAAAAGGAATTATGCGAAAACATTCTTAGGATTATGTACCAGAGTATGGGGAAAGATAGCAGCATTCACAATCCTACAATTTATAAATCACAGTAACGCAAAACCACTAAACAACATAAAATATGCGCTACTTTAATCGCACAACGGGTTAGTAATTAGTAAAAGTCTTTTTAACAGGATCAAACCGTGAAAGCCCATTTTGTGTTCCTAACCAGAGATATTTTTTGTTGTCTTCCAAAATAGAATATACGATGTTATCTGCCAGCCCATGTTTATCTGTAAATGTTGTAAATTTTCCCGTTTTATAATCGAAACGGCACAAGCCCCCACCCCAGGTTCCAAGCCACAGATTTCCTTTGGTGTCCTCGTAAAAACTGTAGACATTATTAGAGCTGATGCTCGCAGTATCCTTCGGATCATGTTTATAATGAGTGATGACGCCGGTTTGTTTATTCAGCCGGTCAGTAGCGATACTGCCATAGCCCACCCATATATTATTTTCTGAATCTTCAAAGATTGCTACTGCGTTATAATCACTTATGCCAGTGGAATCTGCTTTGCTGTGGCGATAGTATTTTACGAACTTACGTGTTTTTGTGTCGAAAATCTTAATGCCCTCTCCGGCCCCTAACCAAAGCAGCCCCTCCCGGTCATCAGCAATACATTTAATCAACTGCTTGCCTTCCTCATAATTTGGCTCGTTACTCTTATAGTGAGTAAACTCGCCTGTTTGCTTATTGAAAAGAGATAATATATCCCCATTGCCTACCCAAAGATGTCCATGCCTGTCTTTTAAAATCGCAAGAACGGCATCGTGTCTCAGTGATTTGGGATTAGCTGGACCGTGCCTAAAATGAGTAAACTGATTTGTTCTTTTGTCCCAACGGTTCAATCCTCCCGAAAGAGTTCCTATCCAGAAAATACCGGATGAATCTTCCAATATGCTGGTGACTTTATTACTGCTTAAAGAATTAATATCGGTCGGATCATTACTCCTGAGTCCAAAACCTTTATCATTCAGGTTTGCTTTATTAAGCTTGTTCTCTGAACCCACCCATAAAATGCCTGCCTTATCGATTTCGAGGCTTTTAATATCGTCTCTACTTACACTGTGGGGATCGTTCGGGTTGTGAAAATATCTTGTAAAAACAGTGCGGTTCTTATTCAATTTATTCAATCCTTTGCTGGTGCATATCCATAGATTACCCTGCTGATCTTCTTTTATTCCCCTACCTCCCCAGGAGAATGAATTGTTACTACTGATTGATTGAATATTTTTTGGGTCATTTTGATAGCTTTTAAAGCGACCTGTCTTTTTATCCAAACTATTTAATCCATTATTGGTTGCCACCCAGATGATACCAGCCTTATCCTCAAAGACAGATGTTACAATACCGCTTAGGCTATCTGGGTTAAATGGATCGGGCCGGTAATGTATAATGCTATACTCTGATGGTTGACCAGCCTTAATTGTAGTAAGTTTTATATTGTGTAAGCCGGTTGTATTTCCCACCCATAATGTACCTGCCATGTCTTTGTAAATACAATTTATCGCATCGCCAGGCCAGGTGGCCTTGTTATCCGGCGACCTGGGATAATCCAAATCAATAGAGTCAGGTAAAAAATTTTCTGTTTGCGGGTTGAAACGGCACAATCCTGTTGAATAGCTTCCAACCCAAATCATTCCATCGCTGTCTTCATTTATAACCCCAATATTTGGATCAGCAAACCGGGCTTTGGGAGAAGGTTTATACCGGGTAAATTTTTCAGTGGCCCGATCGAACTTACACATGCCTTCGAATGATGAAACCCAGATCACACCATAACTATCTTCAAAAATAGTATATATCCAGTTTTGTGAAATAGAATTGGGATCAAATGGATCAAACCTGTATTTAGTGAACGTATAGCCGTCATATTTATTTAAACCATCCGCGGTGCCAATCCAAATGTATCCTCTGCTGTCCTGAAATATAGCTGTTATATTATCATTTGAAAGCCCTTCTTCAATACCGATATGTTCGAAACGTAAGCTTTCTTTTTGGGCGATGCTGTTCTTACCAGAGCTAAAAACAAAAAATAAGATGAGCATCCATATTTTAATAATAATTTTCATCTGCTTTTAAATTACAGGTAACAAAATAATAAACTTTGACCCTTCACCTTCTTTCGTTTCCACTTTTATTTCACCGCTGCTCATCTGGGTAATTATTTAATCCCATTAATCCCCGCTCGACTATCGTGATCGGACAAGCCTGATTCAGACAAAAGGTAATTGAATCATGAACTCACTCCCTTTTCCCTCTTTGCTCTCCAACTTCAACTCCCCACCATGCGCCTTGACAATATCATAAGCCAAAGATAATCCCAATCCCGTTCCCTGCCCGGTAGGTTTGGTGGTAAAGAAGGGCTGAAAGATTTTGTCTTTGATAGCATCGGGGATGCCGGAGCCGTTGTCTTTGATGGCAATTAGCAGTTGGGTGTTAGCTGTTAGTTGGGTGGTGACGGATACGGTAGGGATATAGTCGGATTCTAACTTTTTGCCATCCTTACCCCCTGCTTGCTTCGAAGCAGGCAGGCCGGCCCCTAAAGGGGAGTCTGCCCGCTCAGCGTTTTTGCTTCTTTC
>JAYTNJ010000294.1:0-1703 GCA_043748345.1 Saprospiraceae bacterium | reverse complement strand
GAAGATATTCAGTGACAAGAGAGAAGGGGACTCACCATTTTCATAGTATTGTTACGAAGTTTTTAAAATCATAGATTTATTAAACCCAGATTATGCATTAGAAAAGTAAATTGATTTATTTTTTTGCTTCACGATATCAAATAAACCATCCAACCATTTTCGTTTTTCGCCAATTGCAGATATGTTTAGAGTGATTTTTCCAGCATGTTTACTTATCCAACTTCCTAATGCAAAGCATTTGAATCGTAAGGTGCTTAAAGTGGCTTGTGACGTGGATTGCAGCACTACTTGCCTGAACAAACTCATCAGGTTATAGGCAATCATTATTGTTCTAAATGCGGCTTCTGTAGCCCAAAATTTATCCATACAAAAACTGTCCAAGCCAAAATCATATTTTAGTTCTTTGATTCGGTTCTCTGCATCTGCTCGATCTTTATAGCTGAGCCAAATTTGTTCTGCTGGTAAATCAAGGTTGGTAACATATAAGCTGTATCTGTATTTCCCCACTGGCTCATCAAACAATAAAAGCTTGCCTGTAGCTTTGGTCAGGATCTCAATATTTTTTCTCACGGCGACCATTCTTCTTGGCCTTTTCCATTCGGGTGATTTATATTCAAACTCCGCTATTTCGATTCCGTCTTTCAATTTAATCCAACTTTGCAATCTTCGTAATTCTTGTTTTATTGTAGGATACATTTTTACAGCTACGATGTAATTGATTTGTTTTTCTTTTTCCAAATAATTCAAAAAATCATGTCCATAAAATCCACTATCAGCTCTTATCAATCCTACTTTTTTATCCTTTAATATTTCAAAAGTCTCATCTATAAATGCTTTGCAATTGCTTAGAGCTGCCGTGTTACCAGGTCTAAGCCAGGCATTGGCTACCATTCGCGTTTCTGCTATGAATGCCATTAATGGATGATGGGATGCTCTTCCTGGTTTATTAGAATTATACCCAACCTTACTGCCTTCTTGCTGGCCATATCGAGTGATCACCGAACTATCAAAATCAATCGTGATGTTTTTTATTTTTAAATTGTCGATGAACCATTTTTGAATGGGCACAAACACTTCGGTATTTCTTTTCCAACTGAACTTTTGAAAAAATCTACTGTAAGTGCTTTGAGAGGGTGCTTGTTTCCATCCAAATATTTCTTGTAGAACTTTGTCGTATCGTAAATATGCGGAATGACTAAATCTCCCGGCACCAATCCAGATGCTTGTCCAAAAACATTCAATGATTTGCATGGACTCGTAACCACGGTTGGAGCCCTTTTCCGGAAGATCCAATCCGCTCATAAATTCTTTGATGCCAATACCGTCTAACATATCCTTCATCAACTTCATCCCGCCCCAGGCGGTCACCTTTTGATCTGTAAATGCGACTTGAATTTCCTTCACCATTTTGGTTTGATTCATTTTCATTACAAAGATATATTTATCAGCGAGTTCGACTAACTCAAATTATGCTATTGCATAATTTGGGTTAAAAGTAATTCTATTTATTATGAATGGACTTCATTACAGTATTCGTCCTGATAAATCATATTTTATGACATTAACAGTTGTTGACTGGATAGATGTATTTACCAGGTTGAACCATAAAATGCTTTTAATCGATTCCTTAAAATATTGCCAGCGTGAAAAAGGGCTAAACATTTTCGCATGGTGTCTGATGCCAAGTCATCTTCACCTAATTG
>JAYTNJ010000293.1:0-2745 GCA_043748345.1 Saprospiraceae bacterium | reverse complement strand
TTTAATTCGAAAGATGGTATATGCAGGTATAAGTTTTTTGAAAATAAACCCGTATTCTTTCAGGCGGCCAACAGAAACCTGTTAAGCCAGGAGGTTATTTTGGATCCACAAGACCTGATGGCAGAGGGAAAAAAGGAGGTAAATATTGAGCTCATCCTTAACCCTGAAGGCAAATTGATTATTAAAAGTGAAAAAAAACTGGAGGATAGCGGAGCTACATTATCTGAGTTACAAATTAAGGATAATATCATACTGCACAATATATTTTTTGAGAGAACAAAACCAGATCTGGTATCTGAATCGTATAAGGAAGTTCAGAAATTGGCAAACCTTATGCGCGCCAATCCATTCATGAATATCAGTATAGCAGGGCATACTGATAATGTGGGTGATAAATTTGAATTAATCAGACTATCTGAAGAGAGAGCAAGAACTATCAAAAGAATACTGCTTGAAAAAGGCATTCCTGCACATCGGGTGACAGCTTTGGGATATGGCGACTCAAAACCTCTAGCCCCCAATGATACAGAAGAAAACAAAAGCAAAAACCGACGAGTAGAAATCAAGATAGTGGGGAGATAGATTGAATCTTATTTTGGAAATACCAAAACACTCACAAATTAAGATGCTGTAGAATAGTAATTTATCTAGTTGCCACTGGCTTTAGTCTGTGGTAAAAGAAGATAGATATTTTCTGGCTTCAGCCAAAATCTATGTCCTTTTGGCTATAGCCGGATAGAGTCATCCTTATATTGCCACAGGTTGAAACCTATGGTAATTTAAACTAAGCAACTAGTTTAAAAGAATTTTGAATATTGTTTCAATAAAGGCTTTCATTAATAATTCAAATCAGGATAAATATGCATGTCTTGAGATAGAATAAATCAGTTCGGCTCTTTAGTCCTCAGTTTTTGATAGAAATCAGGTTTGATAAATGATTCCTTACTCATCAGGGTATAATTTCAGCCTATTGAAACATTTTAGAACTTATTTCAAATATTTTTTGAGTTCTTCATTTTTCATTTCCAGCATTTTTTCCAGCATTTCTATTCTTTTGTCCTTCTCAAGGATGAGTTCTTCTATGAGTTTTTTTTCAGTAGCGTAACCATTATGAAAAGCAAAGTGGTGCTGCTGGTCTGCGACATTGTTATATACATTGCCTTTTTCATCCATAGTCAGGATATCTTCTATGCTCATGTCAAGGATTTCGGAGATCGCATCCAATCTGCCGTAATTGATCAGCGTTTTGTTGGCTTCTATTTTACTATAAGCTTCCTGACTGATGTGCATTTTTCCAGCCATGTACTCCTGATTATATCCTTTGATTAGTCTGGCTTTCCTGATATTATGTCCTATTTCCAACATAAGGTTATAATTATATTACAAAGTTATAACAAACTATTAACAATCAGTAATTTATAACCCGAAATATTTTAGCCTGATGGCTACAAACCTTAACCTTGCCGCTGATAATACAATTACTGTGGACAATTCCTACTTATAAAAAATTGCAGTAAATCTGAAAGGCCCTATAAATTGGAATTAAAATAAAACATAAACAAAATGAATAAAGTCTTTTCGATTTTTTTTTGGATTGTTTTACAACTTTTTTGTACGACAATTTTTGCGCAAATCAAACTCAATAAACCGATTAATTTATATCCGAATACTCAAACTTTTGGAGTAAACACTACAAGTACTTCTCTATCTTGGGCCAAAAACAACAACAATGGAATAGCAACTTATGAGGTAAAGGTGTCAAACGTCGGTACAGGAGCGATACTTTTAAATTACGTAAATGTAGGTGACAATGCAAGCAGAACAGTAACGGGTCTTCAAAACGGCCAATCGTACAGATGGGTGGTAAGGGCTGTCCGTAGTGGTTCGACAAGTGTGGAGAGCTCATCTGCTACATTTCAGGTAGCGGCAGCGGTTGTACTAAATGCTCCGATCAACCTTTCACCCAATAACATTACTGCTTCAGTCAATACCACAAGCCTAAATCTATCTTGGGCCAAAAACAACAACAGCGAAATAGCCACTTATGAGGTAAAGTTGTCAAACGTCGGTACAGGAACGATACTTCTTAATTACGTTAATGTAGGTGACAATGCAAGCAGAACAGTAACGGGTCTTCAAAACGGCCAATCGTACAGATGGGTGGTAAGGGCTGTCCGTAGTGGGTCATCAAGTAAAGAAAGTTCATCTGCTACATTTCAGGTGGCGGCAGCGGTTGTACTCAATGCTCCGAGCAACTTATATCCCAATAATCTGACTTTAGCAACAAACAGTACAAGTACTTCTCTATCTTGGGCCAAGAATAACAACAATGGAATAGCTACTTATGATGTAAAGGTGTCAAACGTCGGTACAGGAGCTATACTTCTTAATTACCTAAATGTAGGTGACAATGCAAGCAGAACAGTAACAGGACTTCAAAACGGCCAATCGTACAGATGGGTGGTAAGGGCTGTCCGTAGTGGGTCATCAAGTAAAGAAAGTTCATCTGCTACATTTCAGGTGGCGGCTATTCCTCCAACATTTTCCATTTCGAAAAAAGGATTTAATAATATCTTAGTAGAAATATCTCCAGTTTTGGTGAGCCCCAACACTTCTGTAATTAACAAAGTAGAACGATCATCAAACGGTGGAACATTTAGTACTCTAAACCTTTATAGAAATAGCTTTTATGACACAGGACTGAGCCCTGGCACTTATATATATAAATTATCTCAAACTATTAAC
>JAYTNJ010000292.1:0-21740 GCA_043748345.1 Saprospiraceae bacterium | reverse complement strand
GCTCTTTCTGTCATTTTCTTAAGATAAACTGTATCATGAGCTTTATCTTTAAAAAATTTATTTACATATTCCACTCCTTTAAAACCAAGTTGGCCTGCTTTTGTGATAAAATCCAGGTGGTCCATTTTGCTACTGTCCAGTGCTTTGTGATATGACCACTGAGCCAGAGATATCTTCATACCTGAAGTATCTGAAATAGATGATGTGTTATCCATATTTTTACTTTCTACTTTGTTTTTACAGCTGAAAATACTTACAGTCAGCATTAACAATGTAATACATTTTAACATGATATTTTTTTTACTTTATAATTAATGGTTACTAAGCTTTTATTTTAAGTATTTAAATTTTAGACTTCTTTTAATATTACAGAACGTAAGCTTTACCGACAGAAGCATAATCGATACATCCTTTATATGGCCCAGGCAAAGGTAAAAACTCACAAAGCCCGCCTTTGGCACCTACTTCACTGGTAAAATACCCGCTGATAGTTGCTTGCTTTACAGCTTTAAAAATATGAGGTTTATCGCCTGTTCCATCTTTATAATTATTTGCTTCCTCGGCAAGATCGGCCAAAATAGCTTCCTTCTCATTGATATTTAGAGCCACAAATGCTTTTGAATATTTAACTTTTGATTTTTCATCAAATATCTTTAAAGAAGACTTATAATACTCTTGTTTTTCTTTATCATAAAATGAAGTGAGCACTTCGTCGATATATCTGTGGCATAAAGCATCTTTTGCTCCGGGTGTATCTGTTTTGGGGAGAATTGTTTCACAGATTTCTGCCAACATATCTGCTTCCTGATTACTGAGTGTTTTTGGAGTCCAGTCTCTGGCTGTTTCTGCTTTACACCCTCCCAATATTGCTGCTGTAGTACCTGCTGTCAATGAATATCCCAGGATAAGAGTTGATACTTTCAAAACTTCTCTTCTGTCCATTTTAGTTAAATATTTTATATTTTTCTGAATTATATTATAAATTACCTTTTTTCAATTGTTCTACAGCATAATTTGCTGCCCTTGCTGTAAATGCCATGTATGTTAAAGATGGATTGACGCAACTGGCTGATGTCATAAAAGAACCATCGGTGACAAAAACGTTGAGAACTGAATGCAACTGATTCCATTTGTTGAGAACCGATGTCTTAGGATCTTTGCCCATCCTGGCTGTACCCATTTCGTGGATGCCTAGTCCAGGATTACATCCTTGATCAAAAGTAGTTACATCATTCAACCCAGCAACTTCCAGCATTTCAGCGGCAGACGCCATCATGTCTTTGCGCATTTCCAGTTCATTGGTTTTCCATTCAGCATCCATGGTAAGAGTAGGCAATCCATAGATATCTTTTACATCTTTATTAAGTGTGATTTTATTCTCGTGATATGGTAAACATTCGCCAAAAGCAGTGATACTAAATCCCCAATCTCCTGGTCTGCTTAATGCTTCTTTAAGATCTTTTCCGTAGTTTGCTTCAGCTATATACCTTCCCCAACCTTCTCGACTTCCTCCACCTTGATATCCGTACCCTCTGATGAAATTTGGCATTTTGGATGCTGCATCGATATTTCTGAATCTTGGGATATAAACACCCGTAGGACGTCTTCCTTTTAAATACTGGTCTTTAAATTCATCAGAAGTACCTCTGGCACCTAATCTGAAATGGTGATCCATTACATTATGACCTAATTCTCCGCTTTCATTGCCAAAACCTGTAGGAAATCTGTCTGAAGTAGAGTTTAATAAGATCTGAGCGCTCCCAAAAGCTGAAGCACACAGAAAAATAACCTTTGCATAATACTCTTTTGTTTCTTTTGTTTCCGAATCTAAAATGCGCACACCCTTTGCTTTTTTACCTGATTCATCCAGTATAATTTCGGTTACTATGGAGAATGGCCTTATGGTCATATTTTTGGTGGATTCTGCAGCAGGAAGCGTTGAAGCATTACTACTGAAGTAAGCACCAAATGGGCATCCTCTCATACATCTGTTTCTGGTCTGACATGTTCCTCGCCCATTATGCCCCCCTTCTGAAGTAATGTGGGCTGTCCTTCCCATGGTCAAATCTCTTCCTAATTTCTTCTTTATTCTTTCCTTGACAGCGATTTCTATACAATTATATTCAAAGGGAGGCAAAAATTTTCCGTCAGGTAGTTGTTTAAGGCCTTCATTTTGACCGGAGATCCCGGCAAACGTTTCAACATAATCATACCATGGAGCAATATCTTTATATCTCACAGGCCACTCTACAGCAATTCCATCTTTGGCATTTGCTTCAAAATCTATCTCGCTGAGTCTGTAAGATTGTCTTCCCCATAACAGTGACCTTCCGCCTACATGATACGACCGAATCCAGTCGAAAGGTTTTGTTTCAGTATAAGGATGCTCGGTATCTTTGGGCCACCAATGTTGATAAGCCGGCGTCATGGTATAGCCTGTTCGTTCTTGTATTTTGTATTCCTTCATCTCTTCAGGAGTCATACGATTTCTGTTAGGTAAATCCCAATCTTCCATATTTGCGGTAGGATAGTCCCCATGTTTAACCATACGTCCTTTTTCGAGCACTAATGTTTTCAAGCCTTTTTCACAAAGTTCCTTAGCAGCCCATCCCCCACTGATTCCTGAGCCCACGACAATAGCGTCATAAGTTACATCTTTATCACCATCTTTATTGAAGTACATATTTATTTTTATATATTGAATTTACAAAATTAAGAGAATTTATACATCGCATATTTTAATAGCTTTCTCAAGTACCTTTTCTTTTTCCTTATCATTTTTTGCCGTTGTTAAAAATTCCTGAGCAACATATCCTTTGTATCCGGTTTTTAATATGGCCTTCATGATAGCAGGATAATAAAGTTCCTGACTTTCATCTATTTCATTTCGTCCAGGAACTCCTGCTGTATGATAATGTCCGAAATATGTGTGATGATCATTTATCGTCCTGATGATATCTCCTTCACTGATTTGCATATGATAGATATCGTAAAGCAATTTAAAATTTGGTGAGCCTATTTTTTTGCACAACTCAAAACCCCAAGCACTTTTATCACACATGTAATCTTTATGATCTACTTTACTGTTAAATAATTCCATCTGGATAACTACACCTTTCTTTTCTGCAAGGCTCATGATTTTTTTAAGCCCGTCGGCACATGTCTTGATTCCTGATTCGTCATCTTTACCATCTCTATTACCACTGAAGCAAATGAGATTTTTATACCCTGCTTTTGCTACCAACTCTATGTGATCGTTGTAATTTTTTATAAGTTGGTCATGATACTGTGTATCATTCCATCCTTTTGTAAGCCCTATCTCAGCTCCGTTACACATCGATGAATCAATGCCGTGTTTTTTCAGTATTTCCCATTCTTTCGGGCCTATCAGGTCTATGGCATTAAACCCAATTTTTTTGACTAATACACACAATTGTTCAAGAGAAAGATGGTTATACGTCCACCTGCAAACAGAATGGTTTATATTTTTTTTGAGTTTAAAAGGGTCTTCTGGCATGTTGATTTCGGAATAATTATCTTGTCCTGCAATCAGCATTCCTGCAGAAATTATACTACCTTTTAAGGCGTCTCTTCGATTCATTGGTTATGGCTATTAATAAAAATTTAGCGGTCAAAGGTATTTAAATATCTATTAAATTAAAGTATAGAAAATAAAATAAATTATAGCTGGTTTTTAGAAATCTATTTGCTGGTGTTATTTGTGGTTTTTGCAGAATTTATCTAAATTTTATCCGTAAGAATAAAATTTTATTCTGTTAAATTCGTTTCAGAATGGCATGCTTTGATGCTTTGCGTTTGGTAAAGAGCTTGAATTAAGATTTTAAAAACCTTCTATAGGGTATAATTAAAGGGTGTATTATTCGAAACATTATAAATGAAAAATGCCGGTCTTAGTTTAGGGTTACTTACCTTTTTTATAAATTTTCTCGCATCACTGGGATTACAGAAAGAAATTTATTTAGCTTACAGTAGATTTATTTTTCCGGTTATCAGAACTATTTACGATAATACAATTGGAAATCTCCCTTTTCCTTCTTTTTATTTACCTTTTTTTGGTCTTATTATCTACTTAATTACATTTCTATATAATTACTTCAAGAGTAACAAAATCAATAATAATAAACATTCCTGCAAGTCCATAATGCTATTTATGGCTAGTGCTTTGGGTTGGATATATTTCCTTTTTAACTTTTTATGGGCATTTAATTATTATAGGCCTTCATTAGAGTCTACATTAGAACTGCCAAAAATTGAAATAGATTCAAATATATTAGTAAATGAATTGACACAAGTGACCGAAACATTAAACAGCCAGAAATCGCATCTTGTGCGAAACAAAGCCGAATGGAACGAAAAGCCTGATTTGAAAAAACTCGAAGACGATATAAGAATATCTCAGGTTGATCTGATACATGGATGGGGAGATGAATTATCGGGTCGTGTTCGTGTGAGGCTCCTTTATCCAAAAGGACTTTTGCTGAGTATTTCTACAGCAGGTGTTTACATACCTTTCAGTTGTGAAGGACATATTGATCCGGGTATGCACCCACTGCAATGGCCTTTTACAATTGCTCATGAGATGGCACACGGTTATGGATATACGGACGAAGGGGAATGTAATTTTATTGGATTTTTGACTTGCATTCAGACAAAAGATGCCTACATCCAGTACTCAGGTTGGTTAGGTTATTGGAGATATTTATTTTTTCAGGCTAAAGAATTATCTCCTGAACTGGCAGAAGAAATCTACTGTAACCTTACTCCTGAAGTTGTATCTGATTTAACAGCTATAAGACGTGATCTTAACAACTATCCTGATATATTTCCTTGGCTGAGAGATGCTATGTACGATTACTACCTTAAATCACAAGGAATCGATAAAGGTCTTCAAAGCTATGAGGGCATTATTTCCTTGGTATTGAGCTGGAAAAATTCAAAGTGGGATTTATGACGTAAGAAAAGAGTTAAAATTAGCTAATTTCATTTAAAAGTTTGATAAGAAATGTATTTAATGTGTCAATAGCTAAAGGAATATTCCATTTATTCCGGTTCCTGGGTTCAACAAGGTTGGAAACTGAACGTATTTGAAATGATGGAATATTGAGCATATTACATGCATAAAAAAATCCTGCACCTTCCATACTCTCAATATCAGGGTCGTACTCATCACGTAGTAAATTTATAGATTGGAGTGTTCCGCTTACTTTATTGACACTTATGCCACACGCTTGTGGTAGGGTTAAATTAATGTCTTCAGTACCTAAAGGAACAAGCCATCCATCGATATAAGGAGAATCATTTTTTCTGACGAGTCCCATTTCAAAAATATCGGTAAAACTACCGTCTGATTCTTCTGCTCCAAAGTCAGCCATTCTGTCCTTGATTATCTGATACACGACTCCCAAATCTGTTGTAGGTTTAAATGCTCCGCAGATTCCTGCATTAAAAGCCACATCAACTTTATTTTTGGCAACATGTTGGCTTATTGCAAATGATGTTTGTAGCGCTCCCGGTCCTGAAACCAGTATATATATATTATGTTGTTTAAATAAAAACTGAAATGGTTTTAGTTCTTTTCCATTGCTACAAACAAAATTATATAGAGGCTTTATTTCATTTTCAGTGGCTGATACAATTAATATGTTCATTCATTAAAATGATAGCATAGACAGTAAACACTAATATAATTAAGTTAAAATTCCTAGGTAAATAAAATTTTACCAATCCATTTCTTCTTTATTTTCTTTACCTTCCTGAGATGCTTCCCACTCAGCTTGTCTTTTTTCGAATTGATCATAATCAAAGTCAGGCATCAGCTCTTTTTTAACATAGTCTATTGTTTCTTGAAGTTGACCAATAAAACGATTAAAATCTTCTTTGTAGAGGAAAATTTTATGCCTTTCATAACCATCAGCATTAAATTTTTTTGTGCTTTCAGTTAGTGTAATGTAAAAATCTTCACCTTTAGTTCTTCTGACATCGAAAAAATAAGTCCTTCTTTTTCCTGCCTTAATTTTTGTAGTGTAAACACTGTCAAATTTACCCCTGTCGTCTGGTTCCACTTTATTGTTTTTTAATAAATGATAGGACAAATATAACTAATTTTTCAAATCATCAAAATAATTCACTACATTTATTCTAAACAGTATTATTTTGATGCATCATCTGCTGCTGGAAAACTGAAGCATAAAAACCACCATTTGTGAGCAGCTGGTCATGGGTACCTTCTTCGACTATTTGGCCATGATCTAAGACGATGATCTTATCATAATTGAGAAGATTATTTGCTCGGTGAGTAATGATTATCGAAGTTTTATCATATAGGGATTTCTGAAAATATGCAAGTATGCTCTGCTCAGTTGTTGTATCTACTGCAGACAAAGCATCGTCTAATATCACAATATCCGGGTTTTTTATAAATGCTCTGGCAATTGATATTCTTTGTTTTTGACCACCTGATAATGTTACCCCTCTTTCGCCTACCATAGTTTCAAATCTTTGCGGAAGTTTCATAATATCTTCATAAACAGCAGCATGCTCTGCAAATTTTTCCACTTCCGGCAGTTCAGAATTAGGTTTGCCAAAAGCAATATTACCCTTCACAGTATCAGAAAATAAAAATACGTCTTGAGGAACATTGGCAATTCTTTCTCTTAGGAGCGACATATTATGCTGCCTTATGTCCACACCATCGATCATTATTTGACCCTCCGTGACATCAAACAATCTTGTCAGCAACTCGGCAATGGTAGTCTTTCCCGAGGCCGTTTTACCCATAATAGCCATCTTTTGTCCTTTTAGCAATTTGAAACTAATGTTATCGATTGCTTTTACTCCGGTGTTTGGATAAATGAAGGACACTTTCTTGAATTCAATATCCCCATGCAATAAATATTTATTTTCATTTTGATTAATAATCTCTGGTTTTTTCATCATAAGTTCATTGATTCTTGCCTGAGAAGCTTCTGCTTCCTGGATGACTGATGCAATCCATCCTATAGCTGTTACAGGCCAAGTAAGCATGTTAACGTAAAGTATAAATTCGGCAATATTTCCTGGGGTAAGCGCTCCTGAATAAACTCTGTATCCTCCTACAATTACCACCAGTAAAGTGCTTAATGCGATTAGTAATGTCATCAAAGGTTGAAAGTAGGCCTCAATTCTGGCAAGTGACAGAGACCTTTTTTTAAATTCTTCACTTTGGTCTTCAAAATAATTAGAAAATTGATCTTCTTTGACATAGGATTTTACGACCCGAATTCCTGAATATGTTTCTTGTGTCGTGCTGGTCAAAACTGATAATTGCTGCTGAATCAGAGTGCTTTTTTCGTTGATTAGATTGCTGACGTAATATATAGATATAGAAAGAATCGGCAAAGGTAAAAGTGCAAATAGAGTCAGCACCAAATCTACCTGAAGCATGGCATATATGGTCATGATAAATAAAGATATCAGGTTAATGCCATATAGGATTCCAGGCCCTAAATAGTTTCTTACTTTTGATACATCTTCTGAAATTCTGGCCATGATATCACCAGTTTGGAAAGATCTGTAAAATGTTTGGTCAAGTGTCTGAAGATGGGCAAATACTTCTTTTCGCATATCATACTCAATTAGCCTTGACATGACAATTATGGTTTGGCGCATAAAATACATAAGGATACCCTTCATTATAACATAACCGGTAACAATTAGACCAAACATCAATAAGGTTTGACCCAGTTCGTCATAAAATCCTTCCTTGAAGGAAGGGTTTAGTTCTTTATATATTTTTATTTTGTCTTGCACCAAATCAAGCGCCTCTCTCACTTTTTGAGGAATAAGGATAGCATAATAATTTGATCCGGTGACAAAAATGATTCCTAATATCAGATGCCATTTGTATCTGATAAAAAATCTGTTAAGTGTAAATAAATGTTTCACTATTATCGATGTTTGATGTATGCAAACACCTTAAGTATATAAACTGTTCCGAATGACTGTGCCATCTAACTTTGAGATTAAAATAAATATGATTTCATTACCTCACTGATTTGTCTCTGAGTAGATGATCTACCAGCACCAATGCTGCCATAGCTTCAACTATAGGCACTGCTCTGGGAACTACACATGGATCATGTCGGCCTTTCCCTTCAGCTATAGCTTGGTTCCCATCTTTGTCGACAGTATCTTGGCCCTGCACTATGGTGGCAACAGGTTTAAATGCTACGTTAAAGTTTATTGGCATCCCATTACTAATACCCCCTTGTATACCACCAGAATGATTTGTTTTGGTAGATATGTTGCCATTTTCTTGAATAAAGGTGTCATTATGTTCAGACCCTTTCATAGAGACACACTTAAACCCCGAACCGTATTCAAATCCTTTTACTGCATTGATACTCAACATAGCTTTGCCAAGATCAGCATGAAGTTTATCAAAAACAGGAGCACCCAAGCCAACCGGACATCCGGTAATGATACAAGAAACCATTCCTCCTATTGTATCTCCGGCTTTTTTAATCTCCATGATAAAGTCGATCATATTTTTTGCAGTTTCTACATTTGGGCATCGGACAATATTAGCCTCAATTTGATCAAAGTCATGTTGGATGCTATCATCCAGTTTGATGTTTCCCACCTGACTGACAAAAGCAGTTATTTTTATTCCTATATTTTTTAGAATGGTTTTGGCAATTGCACCTGCTGCAACTCTTGCGGCAGTTTCTCGAGCTGAAGACCTTCCTCCTCCGGCATAGTCACGTATACCATATTTAGTCTGATAAGTATAATCCGCATGTGAAGGTCTGTAAATATTAGCAATATGACTATAGTCTCTGGACCTCTGATCTGTATTGGGAATAAATATACTGATAGGTGTACCTGTAGAAAACCCTTCAAATACACCTGATTGTATTATAAAAGATTCATCTTCTTTTCTTTGGGTCACTATTTTAGATTGTCCGGGTTTGCGCCTGTCCAATTCAGATTGTATAAAAGCTTCATCAATTATTACTCCCGACGGACAACCATCAATGATCAAACCAATCCCTTTGCCGTGTGACTCTCCAAAAGTTGTCACTCTGAATATCTCTCCATACGTATTTGCTGCCATAATGCAAAGGTAGTGGTTTTCTAATAAAAGAAAAGTAGCAAAATGCAAAGTTAGAAACAGTAATTTATATCATCATCTCATTATTCCATGAAACTTATCTCTTCATATTATCATAAATACGATATCTTTGACATTGAAGTCAATTACCTTTTTTACGAGTTTCTCATTAACACACTTTTAAAAGGTGTCTAATAAATAAGATGTGATACTTTTTAAAAACAAATATATTTATTAAATCGCACCTATATAATAGGTCTAATTTCATTTTTTACTTTTTGAATCTAGTTTAACAATTAAATTACATGCTAATATTTCTTATTGGAATGATGGGTAGTGGTAAAACCACCATAGGACAAAAACTTGCTGAGGAGCTGGTTTTACCGTTTTTCGATACAGACGAAATCATTTCCAGTATCGAGGGTATGAGTGTTTCAGAGATATTTGAAAAGAAAGGTGAAGAATATTTCAGACAAACTGAAAAAAGCATCATCGACCATTGGAAAATATCAGATGCAGTAGTTTCCACGGGTGGCGGTTTGCCATGCTTCAATTCCTTAATAGAAGTACTTAATAGTAAAGGAAAAACTGTTTTTTTGCAGGCATCCATTGACATATTGACTGAGAGGTTAAATAAAGACCAAACCCGCCCATTAGTAGCAGGCAAATCGCCTGTACAGATTAAAAAGGCTGTTTCTGATTTGCTTAAAGTAAGGAATCCCATATATAAAAATGCAAAAATTAAAGTTAAGTCTGATGATAGTCCGGATGAAGTTGTCAGGAAGATTATCGTAAAACTGTACTCTTAATGATCTGATTCTTATTATTTTCCAGTCAAAGATAAGATAACCTTATAAGGTTGAATCAATTTGCCTGTCCTTGTAGTATTTTGGGTTTCGGATCCTGTCTCTGAAATAATTTTATAGACAGTTTTTGTATCCAAAGATGGATTGATAGCCTTCATGACTGCAATGAGACCGGCCACTTGAGGGGTTGCCATTGAAGTACCATTATAGGCTGTGTAAGTATTGGAAGGTGTAGTAGAAAGTATTCTTTCGCCGGGAGCTGATATTCCCATTTTAAGGTTTTGAACTGAATTTGAAAAACCTGATTTTTCTGTTTTTTCATTGACCGATGCAACAGTTATAACATTTTCAGCATTGGCAGGGCTATACCTTCGACCGTCAAGATTTGCATTTCCGGCAGCAACTACTACTATCACACCTTTAACATTAGCATATCTTATGGCATCATTGTAGGCTTTTTCTCGTTCCTGATTAGTGATGCCGCCCAGAGACATTGATATCACATCAGCTCCTGAATCCGCAGCTTTAATAATTCCATCAATAATAGACTTTTGTGTACCAAATCCTACATCACCGATTACCTGAATGCCTTTTACATCTATCCATCCTCTATCAGGTGCCATAGATGCCACACCTATTTTATTATTTGTTATGGCAGCTGCCACTCCCGCACAATGTGTGCCGTGGCCCTGTTTGTCAGTATTTATTCCGGTGACTGAAGGCAAATCTTCATGACGGCCATCCATGCCTGTATCGAGAATATATAGTTTGGCTACTCTTTGCGGTTTGATATTGTTAGTTTTAAAATATTGATAATATTTTTCCATATCAAGAAAGGCAAGATGCCATTGCATAACTACTGAAGGATCATTTGAAAGACTATTAAGGCTCGGCATGTTGTCAGCAATTATTTTTTCAGGACTTTCAAATGGAATATTTTCATTTGGCTCTACCCATTTTACCCCTTTAACTTTATTCATTTTTAAAATAAAACTATTTACGTTTGTAGTTTGTCCCAGATCTACCACAAAATAGTCGTCAAGACCAGTAATTTTTTCTGAATCTGGGAAAAATCCTCTCTTAAGGTCCAAATCCATATTTTTAATAATTTTTTCTACTTCAGGGTATAATTTTTGGTCAATTTCTAAAAACACTTCACCCTTTGGATCGTAATTATTGATATTTATTTTTGAATAGTCAGCGAAATGGAAGGTTTTTTCTATGTAAAATGCGCAAACAACGGCAACAGCTGACATCATAATCTGGGAAAAACGATTTGTATTTAGTAAATCCAGAATAAAACCTGAAACTGCAAGCATTAAACTAGACACAGATAAAATAAGTATAGTATTTGAAAGTGAGGTGGTATTAAAAATACTTATGAAAACAAATACTGCTAAACTTAAAAAAAATAAGAGTCTTATAGGATGGGTAAATATTTTATTATTTTTAAAAAGTATCCAAAGACATAACAAAAAAACACTGAATGAAAGCATTTTAACCATTTTGAAACACTAAATTAGGTGTTTATTTAGTTTAATTCAAATATAATCGACGAGAGAAGATAAATTGCCGACACTTTGTCATAAAAAATAAAAATCTTGAACTTGGCCTATATCAAACATATAACTTATAGTATTTTTTTTGAATATAAAATATAAATCATATCATAATTTTTCAAAATATAATATGATCGCGTATATTTGCAGCTGGTTAACGGTTAAAGAAAAATCTGAGATTAAAAGTAATTAAAAGAATGCTGAGTAGGAGAAATGTTAGAGTTAAAGTGATGCAGGTATTGTATGCACAAAGCAGAGACGAATCTCTGGACAACAAACAAACCATGCAATTATACTGGAAAAAAATTGATGAAAGTTTTGAGTTGTTATTATTTTCATTGTATAATCTAGTACAAATCACTAAAACAGCTTCTGATGATTTTGAGAAAAGGAAAGCAAAGCACTTGCCGTCAGAAATAGACAAAATATTTACATCAAAATTATGGAGTAATACCATGATTCAGACTTTGGTCAAGAATAAAGCAATTCAATCAAAATTTGAAAAACTTGGTTTTGCAACTACCGTCGACAAAGACCATTTTCGAACCATATATTTCGAATTTGCTAAGGAGGATATTTATAATCAGTATATCTTAAAAGAGTCTGATAATAATGAAAACCTTGAGATGCTGCTGGAATTATTCAGATTTTGCAGAAGGAACGAACTTTTTAATGAAATTATAGAAGACCATTATGCAAACTGGGAGGATGATAAATCTATAATCATAGGCACAATCAAAAAAGTGCTAAAATTTTTGCCAAGTGAGAATGAAAACTTTATTATGGAACATTATCCTGATGAAGAAACGATTAAAGATTATGGAGATTTTTTGCTTGCTGCAACTATTAGAGATAATCAAGCGTTATTAAGTATGGTAGATCCTGTCTTACAAAATTGGGATTCTGATCGTGTAGCAATACTGGATATGATAATGATCAAGATGGCTATATGTGAGTTTATGTTCTGCCCAACTATTCCTACAAAAGTAACTTTAAATGAATATGTAGAATTGGCAAAAAATTACAGCACATCCAAAAGTAAAGAGTTTGTGAATGGAATTTTGGACAGATTATTGCAAGACTTAATTTCTAAAGGCAAAATAGTCAAAGAAGGTCGAGGTTTACTTGATGAATAATTTTTTATAATCTTTAAATCCTAAACATATGTTAAGCACAAATTTCCCCCGATTTGTGTTAATGCTGATCATTACAATGGTTAGCTTATCACTAAGTAGTCAAAATACTAAAGAAGTTGTCATTCTTTACAACACTAAACCTGTACTGGCAGAAGTTACCCCAACAGGAAATGTTAATAAAATTATCAGGGATGAGCCTGATTTTCTTCAGGGGTTTACACTCCTAATCCAGGATTATGGCCAGTTTATCGCTAAGCAGGACACGAAAAAATCTGATAAAGATGAAGTAATTTCCGTGAATCAATCTTTTGTAGCAGAATCAAATGATTTTCTTAATATCCCATTTGAGTCAGGGTTTGCAACGTTAACTGATAAAGCAATTGAGCGCTTGGATGAAGCAATTAAGTATTTCAAAACAAATCCAGATCAGAAAATAATATTGAGGACTTTGTCAAAAAATGCTGATTCAGTTTTAAGTTTAAACAGAATAAATTCTATCAGAACATATCTGCGCATCAAAGGATTATCACCTGATATTGTGAAATTTGAAACTTTGGCAGGAGATGCTGATCTTGATGAAGTGAAAATTACTTTTAATCGCTAAGGCTTTCTGAGAAGTTGTTTACTTTAGGTTATTTTTAATCAAAAATTCATAGATTTTTGATTGCATGGCTGTAAGTCTGTATCTTTGTGCACATGAACGAATTTGTACTTATACTTGACTTTGGCTCTCAATATACTCAACTTATAGCACGCCGACTCAGAGAGCTTAATGTTTATTGTGAGATTTATCCATATAACAAATTTCCCCATAGAGATGATATAAAGGCAGTTATCCTTTCGGGCAGCCCTTTTTCGGTATTAGATACAGATGCTCTCGACTTTGATCTGAGTCTGGTTGTTAATAAATATCCGGTTTTAGGCATATGTTATGGAGCTCAACTTATTTCACACAAGCTGGGTGGTATTGTATTAAAATCAGACAAAAGGGAATATGGTAAAGCTATTATGACGGTGACTGAACCCGATCCCGTATTTGAAGATATTGATCCAGCCACGCAAGTATGGATGTCTCATGGAGATTCTATCACTCATGTTCCAAATGGCTTTGATGTCATTGCACGCACTTCAGATATTGTCGCTGCATACAGAAGTAGCTTTGGCACTTTTGCCTGCCCAGTATATTGCTTACAATTTCATCCCGAAGTAACCCATAGCCTTTATGGCAAAAATATCTTGTATAACTTTGTCCATGAAATTGCTGGCTGTGAATGTGAATGGACTCCCGCTTCAATGGTAAATGAAACTGTGGAAAGATTAAAAAAGGAAATCGGAATTGATCATGTCATGATGGGACTTTCAGGAGGAGTAGATTCTACTGTAGCTGCATGTCTTATCCATAAAGCTATAGGTAATAGGCTCCATTGCGTATTTATTGATAATGGATTATTGCGTAAAAATGAGTTTGAAGATGTGTTGCAGTCCTATGAAGGCATGGGATTGAATATAGTAGGAATAAATTGTGCAGATAAATTTCTTAATGCTTTGGAAGGTTTTTCAGAGCCTGAAGCTAAAAGAAAGATAATAGGAAAGTTATTTATTGAAGTATTTGAAGAAGAATCGCACAAGCATCCAGAAATCAAGTGGCTGGGACAAGGCACCATTTATCCGGATGTTATAGAGTCTGTATCTGTACACGGTCCTTCTGTGACAATTAAGTCCCACCATAATGTAGGAGGATTGCCCGAAAAGCTAAAACTTAAGTTGGTAGAACCGCTTAGGATGCTCTTTAAGGATGAAGTGCGTAAAGCTGGCAAAGAATTGAATGTCTCTGAACATCTGCTCAGACGACACCCTTTTCCTGGACCGGGATTAGGCATCAGGGTTTTAGGAGCTATTACAAGAGAAAAAGTAAGACTATGTCAGGATGCAGATAAAATATATATCGATCTTCTCAAATCATCAGGATGGTATGAAAAAGTATGGCAGGCGGGCGCAATTTTGCTTCCTGTGCAATCAGTAGGGGTCATGGGTGACGAGAGGACTTACGAATTTACAATTGCATTACGCAGTGTAAATTCGACAGATGGGATGACTGCAGAATGGAGCCATCTGCCTTACGAATTACTTGCTAACATATCCAGTGAAATAATTAATCAGGTAAAAGGAATAAACAGAGTCGTTTATGATATCAGCACAAAACCACCGGCAACAATTGAATGGGAATAAGGAGTTGATTTTCCTTTTTCTGATGGTTTCACTTATTTCATGTTCAGTACCAAAACAAATTACTGAAAATAAGGATGTGCAAATAGTCACATCTGGCACTACTGTTGAAAAAAATAAGAAAACATCTTCCGAAATAATAACAAAAACTGATGTTGTAAAAAATGGTGAAATTCAAAAAACTCAACAAAATAAAAATTCGAAATTTATAAAAATTGATACGGTTAAATGGGTGGATGTATCATATAAATTCCCGGCTATTTCGTGGAAAGAACTGAAGCCTGTAGAATTCAGAGAAGGGTATGATTTTAAAGACAAATACAATGTAAAAATTCTTATACCACTCAATTCAGATGAAAATGAGATACCTTATGAATCCAGATTTGTACATTTTTATGCCGGGGTTTTAAGAGGCCTTGAGACGCTGGATGACGAGGGGGTCAGGTTGGATATTAAAGTGATAGACACAGAAGAAGGCAATCTTAAAGTCTCAGAAAATATGAATGAGATACTCGATGATTCGACAGATCTTGTCATCGGACCTTTTGAAAGAGAAGATGTTAAAGTATTTGCTGATCAATGCAAATTGAAGAGTATTCCTTTGGTCTCTCCATGGCAGACCAGCACCAAAATTACATATGAAAATCCTTATTATATTCAGATGAAACCAAATCTGAAGGAACATTTTTTAAAACTGGCATCAACCACTAGCTTAGATTATAAAAAAGGTGAAGTAGCAATTATTGGAAGAAATAATAAAGAGACAATATCATGGATAAACTTTTTTAATGAGTCTACATCTGATTTAAGTGACCCTAAGGATTTCTTTACCAGTTATTTTGTTCTGGATGATAGTCTTAAGTCAGGGACAGTCGTTTTTAATAAATTGTACAAATCAAATGTAAAAGCTGTAATAATACCAAATTATTCATACAATGATGAAGGCTTCATTTATTCATGTTTGAGAAAGTTATCAGCAGAGAGAGCAGGCAAACAAATATCTGTCTATGGCATGCCTATACTTTTTGATTCTGATAAGATTGACTTTGATTTTTATCATTCTTTGAATATGAATGTGGTGATGTCTGATTTTATAGACCAGGATCATGGTCAGATCAGAGAATTCAGAAGAGATTTTCTAAATATGTATGGAGAAATTCCAACATCTGAAGCTGTCAAGGCATATGACCTTATATTATATTTAGGTCGTAATTTGTGGAAATATGGCCGTAATTTTCAGAACTATCTGGAAAATGAACCAGCTTCATATCTGGAAAGTAGCTATCAAATTCAAAAAGCTACATCCGAAGACTCCCCGATAATAAATGACCCTTCGAAATTCGATTATTTTGAGAATAAGCACTTAGATATAATCGAGTTTAAAGGTAACAAATGGCAAAAGAAGAATTAAGAAATACTGTGAACGAAAATAGAGCTGCAAAATACAAGCAGGTAATTTCAAAAAGGCAAGACTTGACAATTATCCTGGAAAATGTGCAGGACCCCCATAATATAGGTGCCGTCGTCAGAAGTTGCGATGCCGTCGGAATTTCTGAATTATTTATAATACATACCCTGGATTGTTACAATGTACAGCATAAGAAAGTAGGGAAAAACTCATCTTCAGGTGCCAGAAAATGGATCAAAATGCACTATTTTGATGATCTTCAATCTTGTTTTAATGAAGTCAAGGCTAAATATAAAAAAGTTTACGGCACCCACTTAAGCTCCGAATCTGTTTCACTATTCAATCTTGATTTGACTGAATCTGTGGCACTTATGTTTGGCAATGAACAATTGGGGATATCACCCGAGGCCCTTCAAATGCTTGATGGAAATTTTTTAATTCCACAATATGGAATGGTTCAGAGCCTGAATATAAGTGTAGCTTGTGCAGTGTCTCTCTTTGAAGCATCGAGACAGCGAGCTGAAAAAAATATGTATGATCATTCCTTTGATGACAAAAATTCCTCCCATACAGAGATGTTTGAATGGTTTGAAGCGAATCATATTGACTACATCCATAAAAAAGAAAAGTAATTTTGTAGTAACATTACTTGGATTAATCGAAATATTAATGTGGTGTATTATTTTAAACTTACATTTGTATTTTTTAATAAAAACATAATATGACCACCAACCTTAAAGAACTATTTTCAAGTTCTGAACAAACAAATGATAAGGTTTTGATGAAGCTTCTTACAGCTATCAAAGACGGCCAACAGAAGGATTTTGACTACCTAAAGTTTAAGCAATCATATAAAGGTCTTTGCGAAATGGGTATGGATGAAACTACGGCATCAAAAAGTGCGTTTCTGACAGCATCAACTATGGGTCTGACAAAAAATAAATTGCAACTTACGGTTCAACATTACAAAAATATCTTAAACAGAGAAAGAGAGCAGTTTGCTGTGGCCCTGAAAAATCAAATAGCCAATAATATTGATGCTAAGACTTTAGAGATAAAACGTTTGAATGACAAAATAGAAGAAAATCAACGTAAAATCTTGCAGATGCAAAATGAACAAGGCATAATAGAGCATGAAATTGAAAATATGAAAAAAGCATTGCAAACATCACAGTCTAAAATCGAAGAAACCAGAGATCAGTTTAAGAATACTTTTGATGTTTTGTATAATGAAATAGAGGAAGATGGACTCCTTTATGATAGAATTTTATGATTTAACAAATCAATTTATATCTTTGTGCTAATTTTTTAATATACTTTTACACCATAAAACGAAAAAATAGAAATGGCAAATTTTCCAAATACAGAATTTAAGCCTAAGTCTTTTTGGCAAAAGCCGGAAGGTACTACTGGTGCTTTGTTTCTTGCTGCTATACTCGGTGGCATAGGGTTTCTACTATTTAAATACAGTGCTGCTATCTTGGCAATGTTGACCAATACTATGGGAATAGTTGCTCTTCTCGCTGTCCTAGGTGTACTTATATATATGGTACTTGACCCAAAATGGCGTACGTTAGTGTCATACATGTACAAAAGTGTAATGCGGTGGGTAACCGGAGTATTTGTGACAATAGATCCGATTGGGATTTTAAAAAATTATATCAGCGATCTGCAAGATAATCTTCAGAAAATGGGAACCCAAATAGGAAATCTGAAGGGTCAGATGCGTAAACTTGTAACCATCGTCGAAGAGAATAACAAGGAGATTCAAAATAATATGCTGATTGCAAAAAAGGCTAAAGAACAATCCAATGAAAGTGCCATGTTGCTTGCCAGCAGGAAAGCGGCTAGATTAGTAGAAAGTAATGAAAAATATACAGCACTCCACAATAAGATGTCTATTCTGTATAGGGTTCTTACTAAAATGTATTCCAACTCTGAGATTTTGATTGAAGATACAACCGACCAGGTAAAGGTAAAGGAACAGGAAAGAAAGGCTATTCGGGCCAGTCATTCAGCCATGAGATCGGCCATGAGTATTATTAAGGGGGACGCTGATAAAAGAGCTATGTTTGACCAGGCAATGGAAGTCATAGCGGATGATGTGGCAAATAAAGTAGGAGAGATGGAGAGATTTATGGAAATGTCTTCCAATTTTATGAATTCAATTGACCTTCAGAATGGCGTTTTTGAGGAGCAAGGCCTTAAAATGCTTGAAGATTATGAAAAAAATTCTACTCTTTTACTCTTGGGAGGCAAAGAAAAAATAGATGATGACATCCTTGAATTAAAACAACCCGATATTCAAACCAGAGGTAAGGGATCAGAATACGACGGATTATTCAATGCTTGATTTATTTTTTACAACATTGAAATGATTTTGTTTAATTAATTTGGGTTTTATTTTGATATTTGAATAATTCTACTGTTTTAGGATTTTTGATATATTTTAATCTATTCATCCTGATACTATGTTATATTATCATTTTATTTCCTTTTTATGATTGTTCTATCTTTGCCTGAAAAGGTATTACATCCTATTTTTGAAGACGTAGCATTGAGTGGATGTATCAAAGACGGAAAAGTCTGGTCGGACGCAGTCCCAATATTTGATGTTGAAATTATTTTGACACGGTATATAAATGAAAAAGATAAAGTAGACTTTAATATCAAGGAGTTTGTTGAAGCCAATTTTGCTTTCCATACGGCAAGTTCTAACACATTTGTTTCAGATATATCACTGCCGGTAAAAGAACATATTAAAAGACTTTGGCCATACCTGATAAGGGAAAGAGAAAGGCATGTAAGCGGAAGTTCATTAATTCCTTTACCGTTTCCGTATGTGGTACCTGGAGGGCGGTTTAATGAAATTTATTACTGGGATAGTTATTTTACCATGTTGGGCTTGAAAGCAAGCGGTCAACATGATTTAATTCATGCTATGGTTGATAATTTTGCTTGGCTGATAAGAGAAATAGGGTTTATTCCTAATGGAAACAGAACTTATTTCCTCAGTAGGTCGCAACCACCTTTTTTTAGCCTCATGGTATCCTTGCTGGCAGAAATCGAAGGTGAAAATACATACCTAAAATATAAAGAAGAATTAGTGTCAGAATACAAATTCTGGATGAATGGCGTGAATAATACCGATGAAACGGCTGACAAACATTGTGTTTTTTTGGGTCAGGGAGAAGTTTTAAACAGATATTATGACGTCCTTCAAACTCCCAGATCAGAAATGTATGGAGAAGATGTGCATCTTGCATCAGACATTCAACAATCAATACCATCATTTTTTGGTCATATTCGGGCTGCATGTGAATCAGGCTGGGATTTCAGCAGCAGATGGTGCCTTGATCACTATGACCTTTCTTCAATACATACTAATGACATCATACCGGTAGATCTCAATTGCCTCTTATTTCACTTAGAGACCACATTAGCAAATGTAATGTCCTTAAGTAATATGGCTGATGAGAAAGATGAATTCCTAAAAAAGGCTGAAAGAAGAAGAAGCCTGATTATGGATTACTTTTGGGATGAAGATTTGGGCTATTTTTTTGATTTTGATTATGTACATAAAAAAAAATCTACATCGATTAATGCTTCAGGAATATTTCCTTTATTTATTAAAATGGTCGATGATGTTAAAGCTGAAAAAGCGCTGATGTTCCTGTCGAAAAATCTGCTGAAGGATGGAGGGGTTGTCACTTCAACTCTGGAAACAGGCCAGCAGTGGGATGCACCCAATGGCTGGGCTCCCTTGCAATGGACAGCAATGCAGGCTTCATTCAATTACAGCAACCACTATCTTGCATTTGAGATTATTAAAAAATGGACAACTTTAAATGAAAAGGTATTTAAGGAAACCGGAAAAATGCTGGAAAAATATAATGTGGTCGATCCAGAAAAATTGGGGGGTGGGGGAGAATATCCTGTCCAGGACGGTTTCGGGTGGACGAATGGAGTGTATTTGGCTATGAAGGCAGTGGAATCGCAAATTTGATATAGATGGATTAACTTTTTTTATCATATCTTATCAGGTCCTTCTTATGTGAATTTAAATAAATGCTAAAAATATTACAAGTCTTGTGGCAGACTTTTGAACTACTGATTTTTTTTACAGCATTCTTTAAATATTCCGGAAGGTTTGTATGATTGTCAAAATTTAATTACTTTTGAAATTATAATTAAGTCATGCATCGGCACATATCTCATATAATAATCCTGATTTTTCTATACTACTCATGCAATGAAACCAGGGTTATCACTGCAGATCATACTTGCTGAACACTAAATCAAAAGGAAAATGTCAAATCAAAATAATCAACTTCTAAAATTATTGGGCGTAGGTTTTGGAATAGCTGTTACCGTAGGAGGAACAATAGGTACAGGTATCTTAAGGAAACCCGGACCAATCGCAGCACAAATAGGTGAGCCGTGGCTGATTCTTTTATTATGGCTTGCAGTAGGTATTTATGCTTTGTTGGGCGTTTTGTGCGCCATCGAATTAGCGATTTCCATGCCTCAGGCTGGAGCTTGGTATGTATATGCTCGAAGAGCATTCGGTAATTATTTTGGTTTTGTCACAGGCATAACAAGTTGGCTTGGTACTGTATCAGCTTTAGGATTTGGGGTATATACCATGAGTGAATATATAGCTTTGCTGCTTCCGGATACTGAGTCATACATACAAATGATGTCTATCATTCTTCTTATGATCTTGACAGCCTTTCATTGGTTGGGTACAAAGTCTGCGGGAAAATCTCAAGAAGTATTGGCTGTTATAAAAGCCGTGGGTCTTCTTATTTTTGTTTTTGTTTGTTTTATTTTTGGGCAAAATCCAACGGCTGCTGGTGTTACAGAAACAATAGATGCAACGGTGGTTCCTTTGACTTTCATCAGCATAATTGCTGCCTTACAAGCTATTTTTTATACCTATGATGGTTGGCATACGGCAACATATTTTACAGAAGAAAATACTGATCCAGCCAAAACATTACCAAAATCTATGATTCTAGGTGTAATATCTATCATTGTCATATATTTATTAGTCAATGGCGCCATTCTATATGCATTACCAACAGAACTTCTAGCAAATTCCAAATTAGCTGCTGCTGATACCATTAGCTATATTTTTGGAGATGGTTATTCCAAAATTATTACCATTTTTTTAATGATATCTATACTCGGGATTGTTAATGCACAAATTATGTTTGCACCGAGGGTGATTTTTTCAATGAGTAGAGATGGGTTGTTTTTTAAGGCTGCTACCAAAGTAAATGCAGCAGGAACTCCTTCAATTGCAATGCCACTTACTGCAATTTTATCCATATTTCTGATTTTGAGTGGTAAAGACACCTGTGATAGATTATCCAATATTGCCACATTCTTTTTTGTCCTAAGTTATGGTGCAGGTTTTGCCGCATTAATTAGACTTAGATACAGTGAACCTAATTTAATCAGACCATTTAGATCTCCATGGTTTCCATA
>JAYTNJ010000291.1:0-5715 GCA_043748345.1 Saprospiraceae bacterium | reverse complement strand
GACCAAAATGTGGAACATAAAATCTACCCATATATCACAGATCAATTGCGTGATCAAGGTTGTCCTGTACGAATCATCAATGGCATGCCTGATCACATTCATTGTTTATTTCTGCTCAGTTCTTCAAAATCAATAGCAAAAGTCATCAAACAGGTAAAAGGCAGCAGTTCACATTTTATTAATCAGAATAATATAATACCGGAAAAATTTTCTTGGCAAACAGGGTATGCCGCTTACTCGGTTTCTGATTCAGCAGTTGAAAAAGTGTTTGAATATATCAGGAATCAAAAATTACATCACCTTAAGAAAAATTTCCAACAGGAATATGATGAATTCATCAAATTATATGGTCTGGATAAAACAAATAACGAGTGACAATGATTTATTTTATAGACCACGGTTTATTTATAACACACGGTTTATTCATAGCCCACGGTTTAAACCGTGGGCTATAATAACGGTTTATTTGCTATAAATTTTCACATATATGTATCAAACATCATGAAGATAATTTTATCAGATTTGAACAAGCTCTTATTTCCGGAATGCTATAATTATACAGCTGATCGTTTCAAAAACGAAAAGGCGTATCTGCAAGACACAAACGCAGCCGATTACCTGGCAGGCACACGCAACATAAAGTTTACCATTAAGGTCGTCAAATTGTCGATGTCTATCACGAGTCCTGAAGCCAGGGGTGCAATTCAGTATTTGTATGATAAGCATATAGATCAGTTTTTTGATTGGTACAAGGAATATGATTGGTATGAGCTCAAATCGATTCTGGTGTTTTTTATTATCTTTTCTCATACATCATCTTTCATCGGTGTAGAGAAAAGAGTAGAAAACAGAAATACCCGTTGTATGATGAAGAAGTATATGGTAAGGCAAGATATGATCAATACAATCAATCATCATTGTATAAACTAAATACAATCAACATGAAACAATACAGCAATCAGATACTCAGATATATTCCGGATCAGTTTACAGGCGAATTTGTCAAAGTAGGTTAGGTTAACTTGAAGAATTAGGTCAGAGTGATGAAAGTTTTAATTTATATTTATTTTCTAATTCTACTTTGTCAAATTGAGTAAAAGGTAATTGTTTTTTCAATTGCTACTGGCTTCAGCCAGTGGATTAAAGTAAACAATTATTATGGCTTTAGCCTAAAACTTCCGCTTTTTGACTAAAGTCTGTGGCAATTGATTTGAGTTTACAGTAACCCAACTGGGGTAGGTTTATTTGGGAGAATATATAAAATATCCTTGCTTTTTTATTGCAAAATGTAATCTTACAAAGTAGAATTAATTTAGTTTGGTCACCCCCTGTGAAATGCTGCCAACCTCCGGTGATACGCAACAGACCTCCGGTGATTTGTTTCTAACCTCCGGTAATTTGCTGCTAAGCATCGGAAAAATGTAACTAACCTCCGGTGATATGCTACTAACCTCCGGTGATTTGCTGCAAACCTCCGGTGATTTGCTACAAACCTTCGGTGATATGCTATAAACCTTCGGTGATTTGCTATAAACCTTCGGTGAAATGCTACAAACCTTCGGTGATATGTTATAAATCAAAACAGAACACCCGACATTTTCGGTTTAGAATATTAAGCATATTGTAATAAAACATATTAGAAAGGCAGATATGTAATGCACTAATAATTGTAATTTTAGTCAGTCATTTTATTTTTTTACACATATGTAAATGTTTTTCATGTGTATATAAAACTGATTAACAAGACATTAAAAAGTTATCCAAAATTGAGTTGATAACTTTCAACTTTTTCTCCCTAAAATAAAATATTTCCTATTGTATCTTTGCATTAGAATCGATTTATTACCAACCTAAACGATAATAGGGCAAAAGAATTACTACCTCCCCTATTTATTTTTATCAACCAAAACTCAATCTCTTAAGCTTGCTTAAGCAAGTTTGACTATACATTTATTTCCAGCCAATACTGCCGGCGGGAGATATCTTAGGAAATGGCAGTCTTTATTCACATTTAATTTTTTGATTAAATGACAGAATTTTTTTATTACCAAAAACTCGTAGAGATCACTAACGAGGATAAACAAGCAGCGATCAGTAATTTATTTATTAATCCTTTAATTTGTACAACATGAGACCCACAAGATCTTCTGGGGTATTAAAAGATGCCAAACGACGTCTGGAACGACTTAAATCTATCACTACTATGCCTGATTTTGGTGCAGGATTTAACTTCACTACCTATGAGACGGCGGTCATGGACTTGCAGACGCTCGAAAGTGCTTACAACACGACTGTCTCCGAACTTGACACTAAGCTCTCTGAGCTCAAGGAAAAGGAGAAGGTAGTAAGGGATTTCAGAGCCCGAATGCTTGCAGCAATTGCTGTGAAATTTGGAAAAAACTCTGATGAGTACGTGGCTGCAGGTGGCACCAAAACAAGTGAGCGGAAGAGAATGTCATACAGACAAAACTCTACCGCTCAAGTTACTACGAACTAATTTTGCGGATTAGGTCGTTTAATTGAACTTCCACTATTGTTTTAGAGAACACATGGTGGGAGTTCTTTTTTTATATGATACTGTTACGGAATCATTCACTCCCTATGTATAATTATCAAAAATGATACCACTACATACTACAGAGTGTCCAACTTTGTATATTGAAAGCAACAAAAAACTAATCTAATGGGAATAAAGTACAAATTTATAACATAAATATTGTAAGGAGATGATTTAACATAAAATATTTATCTTCGGATTAATAAACACATCCAGAAATAAAAAAATCCTTTTTATTTCCTTCATAGTTTTGGTTCTGAGTCTACCAATTTTTTAAATTTTTCGATAAACTTCATTGAAGGGAACTCTCATCCTGTCTCCCCAAACGCCTTGCTCATCTCGGATTCCACAAGATATAACCATATTGACCTCGGCACCAAGCGGCAATTGTAAGATGCTTTTTACTTTTCGACTATCAAAACCTTCCATTGGGCAAGTATCGTACTTTTCATTAGCCATGGCTAACATAAATGTTTGGGCTGCCAATGCGCATGTCTTATGGACTACCACTCTCATATCATTTTCAGAGACCTGATAAACGATAGGTCTGAAAATACCAATGATATTGACAACGATTGTTCTGAAAAGCCCCAAAATGCCTAAAAAACGGGTATATAAAAATGGCATTATCTTCCCATAATACAACTTCCAGGTTTTGATTCTTTTTTCTTGCTTTAATGACGGACTGTTTTTCTCAACATTTTGACTTTCCAATTCCATCATGGTTGTTGCTCTTTGTTGGAACAAATCCTGTCTTGTAACAAAAACCACCATTTGTTGGGCAGTGGTTGCCGATTCTTGGTCTAGACAGGCTTCGGAGAGTTTCTTTAGAAATACTTGATCTGTGATATGATAAAACTCCCATAGTTGCATGTTGGAACTATTGGGTGCTAGTGTGGCAAGTTCAATACAATGTTTGACTTTTTCTGGATCTATAGCTAGCTCTTTGTAATGTCTTACTGAACGCCTGTAATTTATGATTTCTTCAAAAGTCATTAAATTATTGATTTTATTGTTATAAAAATTATTTAATTATATCAAAGTTACAATTTTCAAGATTTCCAAAAATGAACCTACTCATACTGACTATTGCTCCTAATTACTCAAATTGTGAAATGAAGTATTCTCAATTTTTCTTTTTCCCTTTATCTCATTTTTCAAAGTATCTCCTAAAAATTACTATCTATTTATCTAATTGAGATTATAGTATATTATCAAGTTTTATAATGAGCTTCTGAGCTTGATGGTATGTTCAAAACCCAGCATTTTGGACTATTCTTTTCTGCATCCTTAGTAATAGTCATAAAGTCATGCACATTTATACCAGATATTATTCCCGTAATGGACAAATGGGTTTTTAATATGCTCAATCCTTCCATTGTTAACGTTGCTTCTGTATCTAAAGAAGTTGAAATTATAATTTTTTGACTGAAAATCGCAAAGACAGCCATGGTAAAACAGCCTGCATGAGCCGCTGCCAATAATTCTTCGGGGTTTGTTCCAGCGGCTCCATCTTCAAATCTTGTTTTATACATATAGTTTGTATCTTTCAGAATGCTGCTTGCTGTAGAAAGTGTTCCCTTGCCATCTTTCAGATTGCCTACCCAATTTGCTTTTGCTATACGTATCCTGTTTTGTCAGTTAATTATTTGTTTTTTGAAATCGAAATTGCCAGCTCATTTCGCAACTAAAAAAATTATCTATTCATAAATCTATTCCTGCCCCTGCAGTGAAATATACCACTTTGGTCCAAATTAATGATCCTTTGCTGCCTTCTTATTTGCTTTGATACAATCAAGTAATTCTTTTATATAGGAACCAGCTAATTTATTTGTTATCTCACCATTTAATGGCTTTCCCTTTTCGTCAAATGTTTTATCTACATTTGGCACAGGAAACATATTTGTAACTGTCCATGCACCTATTTTCCATAAAATAAACTGTAAGGAAATCAATGCTTGTGATCCACCAAAAATACCACCAGAAACCGTGCTAATGGAAATGGGTTTGCCATGCCATTCATCATACAATAGATCTACTGCATTTTTTAGACTAGCAGGAAAACTGCCATTGTATTCGGGTGTCACAATAATAATCCCGTTGGCTGATTTTACTTTGCTGGCAAAATCAAGGACTTTAACTGAAGGTTTTGGGAGTGTTTTGATGGTGTCTTCAAAAATAGGGAAATGATATTCTTTCAAATCCAATATTTCTGTCGTCGCTAGATTGTTTTCTTGCAAATAAGTTTGAAAATATAAAGCTACTCTATGACTTTTCCTTTCTCTTCGTACACTCGAAGATATGATGACAATATGGTCCATTTTATTTTTTTAGTTAAATAGTATAGATAGAAATTGTAAATGAAAACTAATTTGCTGATAATAAGATCAGTTTTTTATTTTTCACCAACTAGAACATCTCTCATATATTTTATGGTGTCATGGTCGTCTTTTAGCAAAGCATGTTGTGCTTTGATCATCATTTGTTGATCGATGCTTAGGCTATCAAGATTTTCTGCCAATACTTTTTCATAAGTGCCCTTAGCTGCGTCTTCGCCATATTCACATGAATTTAGAATGTATTCACGATCTTTGCCTGTGAGTGCAGCCTTTAGATCCATCCAAACACGAAAGAACTTCCCGGATAACAAGGTGCCCTCTGCGGGCGAACCACCTAGTCTAATGACTTCAGCATTTAATTCATGGTTGCAGTTTTGGCTCGTAGTACTAAACTTTGAAAATAACTCTTTCAAATCATGCTCTTCGGTTTCTTTACTCGCCGTATCGTAGCCTTCTATTCTATCATTATTGATAGTAATGAGTGTATTCAGCACTTCAATTGTTGGTTGATTGTCCATTATTTTTTTTTATGAATTTTAATTAAATGAATTTTATTCGGAAATTATAACTTTATTATTTGCCAGAATGGTCCTACGGAGTGCCTTGAGTTGCTTTTTCGTCTTTAAGTGTTTTTAATAGTAGTTGAGCAACTGCTTCAGAAGACGCAGGGTTTTGACCTGTGATCAATAGGCCGTCTTGTTGTGTATAAGATAACCAATCATCTCCATTAGAATAATGTGCCCCATGCTTCTCAAGTTCGTCTTCTAGTAAAAACGGAACAACTTTTGTAAGTTTAACGGCTTCTTCCTCCGTGTTCGA
>JAYTNJ010000290.1:0-14478 GCA_043748345.1 Saprospiraceae bacterium | reverse complement strand
TTTACACAAGAATTTCTGGAATCTACAAAAGAGCCATATTATGATGGGGAAGTGGATTACGGTGATCGGGCTGAACACTGCTGGAATGGTGATCATAGCCAACCCAACGCTATTTCCAGACTCAGATATCATAGAATGTTTATACCTAAATGGGTGTCCGGGTTATCCAAAACCGCTCCTTCAGGTGTTGATTTGAGTAGCTGGAGGTATTGATGCTATATGCCTTATAAGTTATTGTATTCAAATAGGCTTTTTGAAAATGCTGAAAAGATAACACTTTTTTGCAATCAATCTTCTTATGATTTTCAGCAGAAAAAATATCTTTTTGATATATTGATTGATGCAGGAAAGCTCTCAGGATTGTTGCTGCCGGAACATGGCCTCTTTTCTGAACTGCAGGATCAGGAAAATGTCGCAAGCATTAAGTATAAAGGAATCCCCTGTTTCTCTATGTATGATAAAAAAATGAATCATACTGGACCGAATATAGAATCTTTGGCAAATACTGACCTCCTGATTATAGATATCAACGATGTTGGTGTAAGGTATTTTACTTATGCTACACATATGTTTGCTCTTCTCAACTATGTTTCTTCGTGTCATCCGGATCTTCAGGTCATTATTATAGATAGAGCAAATCCGATTGGGAAGAAAGTAGAAGGCACTATAATAGATGAAAGGTACACTTCTTTTTTGGGGGTTTCAGGAATGATTCATAGGCATGGTATGAGTACAGGAGAGCTTTGTGAGTGGTATATTAAATTTAAAAAAATTACGCTTCAATTTGCTAAAATTAGATACAATCACAGCTGGCAAAGTAAACATTTTATATCACCATCACCCAATCTGCCAAACGCCGCTTCACTATTTGTTTATCCAGGGCAATGTTTTTGGGAAGCTACTACATTTAGTGAAGGGCGAGGGACGACAAGGCCATTTGAATTATTTGGTCACCCGGATTTAACAAATATGCAATTAGAAAATATAAGTTTTCTTTTCAATCGCAGATTTAATGGAATGGCTTTTTTGCGTCCGACATCTTTTATCCCGATATTCCACAAACATTCCGGAGTTGTCTGCCATGGGTGGCATTTATCTGTTGAAGACCATTCAAAGTATCACACTTTAATAGGTACTCTTATTATTATGCGTTGGGTCAAGAAATATTTTTCCGGTGATGATTTTTGGAGACAGGGAAGTTATGAATTTGATTCAAAGGCCACCGCTGCTCAACTTTTAATAGGTGACGATGAACTGATTAATTTTGTCAATGGCGACAACGATGAAGAGGCTATTTGGGAAAAAATGACTGTTGCTCAGCATGTATGGGTTTGAATTATATCAAGTTTTATCTGAGAATTGGTGTATTAAGTCGAAAATGTCTCTGTTTTAAAAATGATTTGGCAACAAAAAGCAATAAAATAATATTTAATCTAGTGTATTTTATCAAAAAAATTGAATCAAGCCACTAAATGACATTCCTTACCAAATCATTTTGTAAAAAAAATCAAATTGATGAAATATCTCTCATTGATAACAGGTACGTTATATCGCTGTTTGATTCAATATTTGAAATTGAGGAAGAATGGTCATCAGTCGCTGAAGGAAAAGATATTTTTTTTTCAGTGGAGTTTTTAAGGGTTCTTGAGGAATATCCTGCTTCAAATATCAAGCCTTATTATGGCTTGGTAAAAGAGAAAAATGTCATTGTAGGTATTGTATATTTTCAGGGAAAGTACGTAAAACTCAAAGAAAATCTTCGTAAGTCGGGCATTGAGCCAAAAAATGTTATTGAAAAGCTCAATGAAAAAATAAAATTTGCTGCTGTCTGTTGCATCAATTTCCATACTATAGTTTGCGGCAACTTATTGTTAACAGGTAATTATGGCTTCTGTTTTAAAGAATCAATTGATAGAGACCAACAGTTTCGTGTAGTCATAAAGGCAACTGATAGGCTTACAGAGTATTTGCAAAAGCAGGGGATAAAGCCAGGTCTGGTACTTATAAAAGATTTTTTTACACAGGATACACCAGCTACAGGAGAGTACCATTCAGGATTTACTAGATTTACAGTACAGCCCAAAATGATACTAAACTTAAAATCGGATTGGAAGTCATTTGAAGATTATCTGGAAGGTATGAAATCCAAATACAGGGTAAGAGCAAGAAAGGCACTCCAAAGAGCTGATAGTATTACCAAGCATATTTTTTCTGCAGATCAAATCAGAGAACATAGGGGGACAATACATGCCTTGTATAAAAATGTATCTGATCAGGCAGAATTTAATGCATTTCTGCTTCATGAAAAATATTTTGAAAATTTACAGGAAGCCCTTGGTAAAAATATGATATTCACCACATACTGGAGACAAGGCAAAATGGTTGCCTTTTTTACAAGCATTAAAAATTACGATGTTTTGGATGCTCATTTTTTGGGTTATGATCCCACTGAAAACATTGAATTTCAACTATATCTGAATATGCTGTTTGATCTTATTAGGGAGGGGATCGATAAAAGAGTGACAAAAGTAGATTTATCACGGACTGCTGTTGAAATCAAATCGACCGTGGGAGCAATTCCTCATGACATGTATTTATACCTAAAACATAATAATAAACTACTCAATAGGGCTGTAGAAACTGTATTGGGATTTGTAAAGCCGGAAGAGGACTATATTATCCGTAGTCCGTTTAGAGAGGAAGTTTGAAGTGATCAAAATTTTTAGTAATTTAATTTCCGTTGAAAAAAGGTGCTCTTTTCTCTAGAAAGGCAGTGGTACCTTCTTTGTAATCATTACTTTTACCAGCTAAGGTCTGAAGTTCATCTTCCAATGCCAGTTGTTGTTCCAGATTATTTGTGTAAGTGAGATTTAAAGCTTTTTTTGTCAAAGCAAGCCCATAAGTAGGCATTTGTGCGAGTTTTGATGCCATTTTTTCTACTTCATCCACAAAAATATCATCCGGAAATACGCGGTAAATCATACCCATGGACAAAGCATCTTTAGCAGACACTTTTTCTCCTAGCATCATAATGGCAGAGGCCCTCTGAAATCCAATAAGCCGAGGCAAAGTATAAGTACCACCACTATCAGGAATCAACCCTATTTTGCTGAAAGCTTGAATAAAGGAGGCAGATTCGGCTGCTACTACTATGTCACAGGCAAGTGCAATATTAGCTCCTGCTCCGGCAGCTACTCCATTTACTGCGGCTATTATTGGTTTTGGTAGGTTGCGTATTTGCATGATGATCGGATTATAATGTTCGCTTACTATTTTGGTAAGCTTAGGTCCGTTGGGATCGGTGGCTTCTCCAAGATCTTGCCCTGCACTAAAAGCTTTGCCGCTGCCAGTAATAACTATGCATCTTGTGGCATCATCCAAAGCTGCATTGTTAAGCGCACCTTGAAAGTCTAAAGCCATGTCACGAACAAAACTGTTAAATTTTTCAGTCCTCATCAGTGTAATAACAGCAACACCATTTTCTTTTTTTATACTTACAAAAGACATAGAGTTTAATTATAATTTTTAATAAATGAATAGTGATTAAGGTTGATGTTTAGTTTTATTTTGTATTTCAATTCAATTTTTTTTTAATAAGTGTCAATGACACTTGAAATAGTCAAACGGCTCCAGACAATCAATACATTTATATAAGGCTTTGCATGCTGTGGAACCGAATCTGCTGATCAACTGAGTATTCACCGATAAACATCTGGGGCACTGTACTTCCGGAGATTTTCCAGTAATAAAGGACAAGTCTAAAGATTTTTCAGCTGGTGGAGCTATTCCATATTCCAAAAGTTTTTGCTTGCCTGCTTCTGAAATCCAGTCAGTAGTCCATGCGGGATCCAGAAGAGATATGACTTCTATATTATTATATCCATATACCTGAAGGACAGCTTTTATATTGACTGTTATCATATCCATAGCTGGACAGCCAGCATATGTAGGCGTAATTGAAACTGTAATTTTATCATTTTCATCTATATTGACTTCCTTCAGAATACCTAATTCTGCTATAGTGATCACAGGTATCTCAGGGTCTGTCACTTCTTCGAGTATTTTATGGATTTGCTCTTGGTTCATACTGGGAATGACTTAAAAATGTGACCGTAATACTTTTTAAATAATAAAGCCCAAATCTTACCAAGTATTATACCCAGTAATGCACCTCCAAAGATATCTAAAGGGAAATGAACACCAACATATACCTGTGATAATCCTATTAAACTTGCCCAAGCCCAGCACCAAGGTTTTATTTTACGAAAATGCTGTCCTAAAGTCATCACCAGAAATGTAGCTACTGCAAAATGATTAGCAGCATGTGAAGAGGTAAAACTGTACCCCGATCCGCAAGTCACTCTTTCTATTACTTTTACATATTCAGTATTACATGGTCTGAGTCTTTTTATAGTATTTTTGACCGGTCGTGAACTGATAAGATCTGAAGAAGATGCAGTAAGAATGAGGAAAATAACAAACCAATATGCTTTAGATCCTACATTAAAAAACACAAACCCCAAAATAAAAATATATAGAGGAACCCAGAATAAAGGCTCCCTTAACCAGGGTAAGACAGCATCAAAAAAAGCATTGGAAAGCGTAATATTGATAAATTCAAATGCTTTGATATCCCATGAAATCAGATTCATTATTTTTCTTAAAATCAGTCACAAGGTAGGTTTTTTTTAAAATAATTCGTTATTTTGTAGTATCTTTAGAAACGTTACGGCCGATATTAACTACTTTTGTATGATGAAATTCTTATTAAATTTGCCTACCCATTTAATTTTGATTATTACCTTTGTTTATAGTTTCAAAGGGGATGGTCAGGTAGACTTGTTGCGCTCTGAGATTGATAAAATCATTCGTTTTGATACAGATATTGATTTCAGAAACACTCCTGGATTTTTAGTGGCAATCATTGATCATGATTCTACTTATTATCTTTCATTTGGGACAAAAGTCAGGAAAGAAAAGTCTGATTTTACTAAGGATGATATTTTTGAGGTAGGAAGTGTCACCAAAGTATTTACAGCTAGTCTTTTCAGTATTCTTATTTCAGAAGGTAAAATAAATGAATCTGATTTTGTAAATGATTATTTGCCTTCGCAATATAGAAATCCCAGACTGTCAAAACTTACTGTCAATCAGTTATTGCATCATCAGTCTGGTTTGCCTAAAAGACCCTTATTTTTTGGAAAAAAGGAAAAAATAGCTCAAAATCCGTATGCGCATTACCAGGAGAGTGATTTGCTTGAGTTTTACAGAGATTATGTGCCCAATGAAAAAACCTTTGAGTACAGTCATACCAATTATGCATTATTGGAAATAATTTTGAGCAAGGTAACCGGTAAAAATTTTCAGGATATTTTAACTGAAAAACTATTAAAGCCTTTAAGTTTGACATCAACATTTACTGATTTTCCTGAAGCAAGAAAAAATTTTATAGCACAAGGGTATGATAAGGCATTAAAGCAAGTTCCTCCTTGGTCTTTCGCTTCTTTTAAAGGATCTGAAGCAGTTAAAACTTCGGCGTCGGATATGGTTATTTTCCTGAAAGCCAATATGAATATGTCAGGCATTCCATTAGAACGGGTACTGAATAAAAACTTTACTTCAGAACAATTCCGGAGTTTCAATAATAATCTTTCCATATCAATGGGCTGGCATAATGTTAACAAATCTAATTTTAATATCGTGATGCACACGGGAATGACATCAGGCCATCATGCTTTTATTGGTATGGTACGTGAGACTAAAACCGCTGTTGTTATTTTTTCCAACTCTTCAATAGGCGCCCAAGATTTAGGATTTCAAATATTGAGACTGATAAATTTTAATTGGAAACGCATCCACAGTTGAAAAATTTATGGAAAAACATAAACAGATTTCACTCTCATGGGACGATTTTAAACTTTTAGGCAATCCTGAAAACGCTCCGGAAATGCCTGATGAGAAAACAAAAACCATTAACACTAAAGGGAGCCAGTTATTAAGAATTCATTTGGATAAAAAACAAAGAGGAGGAAAAGAAGTTACCTTAATCAGAGGATTTAATGGTGGCGAAGATGAACTTGAAAATCTGGGGAAATTACTTAAAACAAAATGTGGTGTGGGCGGAGGCGCTAAAGAGGGTGATATCCTTCTTCAGGGAAATCATAGAGACAAAGTATTAAAGATTTTATTGGAGCTGGGGTATAGCCAAAGTAAAAAAGCAGGCGGGTAATTTCATACGGTAAAATTTTAAGTTTTCAGACATTAATTACTATTTCTCTTCTGTGATAATACCGGTTTGTTTCCCAAAATAGTCCACAAACAATTGCATATCATTGGCCAATTGGGTATTGTTGGTGGCCTTATTGTATGTATCTGCAAGGGATCTTAGTGTTTGAAATACAAATCTATCCATTTCCACCACTTGCATTTCAGATGTCCAAAGGTCAATTTTTAAGGTGTCTTTATATTCTTTATCGAATACTGATAGAGAAAAAGCTTTGCATTCTGAAAAACCATCTCCATTAGGGTTGTCATTACTTTTCCAGTGAATACTTTCGGGATGTTTATCTTCATTCAGACCGATTTCAATCTCAATATGTGATTTTTTAACTACGGGTTTGTTCACTTTTTAAATATTTATTTTTTGAGCTTTTGAAATTAATTCCATTTTGTCAGATTCATATATTTTGACCCCGGGTTTATTATTTGATGCGATTTTTATCATTGCAGTTGCCACGGCTTCAACTGAAATTGCTTTATATTTTCGAAATGGACCGACGAATAAGCTTGATATTGCTTTGCTCACATAAGCAGCTATTCTTTCCCCTGTTCTTTGCTCTTTTCTGTTTCCCAACAACAATGAAGGGCGAACTATTGCAATACTTTGAAATGGAAGCTTACACAGATCTTTTTCTACATTTCCTTTGACTTTAGAATAATATATCATGGATGCCGGATCAGCTCCCATAGATGAAATGAGAATAGCCTGACCAACTCCATTTTCTACGGCTAATGTCGCTGCCTTTATCGTATAAGTATAATCTACTTTATAAAATGCTTCTTTGCTTCCTGCTTTTGCCATAGTGGTCCCCAAACAAAGGTAGATTTCATCTCCAACTAATTGATAGCTTACCTCTTCCATATTTTCAAAATTTAGAACAATTTGCTCTAATTTCGGGTGCTGATCTGATACCTTTTTTCTGATAAAAACCTTAACTTTTTTATAGTCGTCTGAATTAAGAAGTAATGTCATAAGTACACTGCCTGTTAGTCCGGTACTGCCAAAAATCAAGGCTGTTTTATTTTTCATTTCAGAGCGTTGTCCAGATCTTCAATGATATCATTTACATCTTCAATACCTACAGAAAGTCTCACTAAACCATCTAATACACCATTCGCTTCACGTTGTGTTTTGTCTACATTGAGATGCGAACTTGTGGCCGGATGCAGGACTAAAGTATCTACATCTCCGAGAGTTGGAGCCATAGAACAAAACTTCAGCTTATTTATCATACTCAGTACTTGTTTTAGTGTGCCTTCTGCTTCAAAACTCAGCATACCTCCATATGATTTCATTTGTTTGGAAGCTACTTCATGATATGGGTGATCAGGCAAGCCGTTATAATTGACTGTTTTTACATTTGGATGTTTAGCCAGATATTCTGCCACTGACATGGCATTTTCGCAATGTTTTTGCATCCTAAGCGGAAGAGTTTTCAGACCGTTGTTGACCAGCCAGGCATCCCAGGCATTGCACGTAGTTCCCAAAAGTTTTAGTGTAGTCCAGACTTGTTTTTTATATTTTTCATCATGTCCGATGATTACTCCTGCTATTGAGTTACCATGTCCATTCAAAAATTTAGTGGTTGAGTGTATCACAAAATCTATACCCATGGCTAACGGCTGCTGGATGATAGGAGTACAGAAAGTATTATCTACACAAGTAAGCACGCCGTATTTTTTTGCAAGCCTGGACATTTGATGTATATCGATACATTTCATCGTAGGATTGGCTGGAGTTTCGAAATACAGAAGTTTTATATTTCTATTAGTTTGTAATATATATTCTACTTCTTCAACCTGGGTAAGGTCGACAAAAATAGATTTGATACCACTTTGTGCGATCACTTTCAGAAACATTTCAGTAGTCCCTCCGTACAGATCTCCCTGAGTAAGTATGCTGTCACCTGACTTTAACAAAGAAAGCACAACAGTAGAAATAGCGGACATACCACTACTTGTAAGAAAGCCATATGCTTGAAGGCCAGTATTAAAAGCTTCAATATCTGCAAGTTTCTGGCTGACCGTATCTACAGTCGGGTTTCCGTATCTGCTATAAACATGGCCTGATTTTTTACCTGAAAATATATCAATACCTTCTTCCATATTTTCAAATTCAAACGAAGAAGTAGCATAAATAGGCAATTGGTGTGGCTTTGTAGTTCTTTTTTCTGCATGTTCTTTTACGCAAAGAGATGACAAACTCATTTTTTTATAACTCATAATCTGTATTCTTTATTCTTAGCGCAAAAGTAAACTTTAATGTAGAAATTCAGCGTAGAAAAAATGTAAATCATTATTTGAAAGTGTAGGATGTCAAAAACCGCCTATTAGTAAGGCTTTATATTTATTCATGGTTAGTGATCAGAAATAAAATGAATTTTGCAGGAAGAGATTCCCACACATGCCAGTAAAATAAATTGTCAATTTATATTAGATGCCAGCATTCATATATTTATTCCAATTATCAGAATAAAGTACATATTTTTAACCCTTTAAAGTTTTTAAAAAGTATGTTCATGAAAAGGTGGATTATATTTGTTTTTTTTGTTTTGAGCTCCTTGAGCTCTTTGATTGCTCAGATTCCAAAGCCGACCATTCATCAAAAACAATGGCATGAAATGGAGTTTTATTTATTTGTTCATTTTGGACCAAATACATTTACTGACGTGGAGTGGGGTCATGGAGACGAAGATAAAAACTTATTTAACCCAACGGCTCTTGATTGCAATCAATGGTGCAGGACAGCAATTTCGGCGGGAGCAAAAGGTATCATTATTACTGCCAAACATCATGATGGATTCTGCCTTTGGCCCAGTAAATATTCATCACATACCGTGGCTGCTTCAACATGGAGAAGCGGGAAGGGCGATGTCTTGAAAGACTTATCTCAAGCTTGCAAAGCCCATGGTCTTAAGTTTGGAATATATATATCCCCGTGGGATAGAAATCACCCTACCTATGGTACTGAAGAATATAATAATGTATTTGTTAAAATGATGGAAGAACTCTTTGATAGTTATGGGCCAATTTGGGAGCTTTGGTGGGATGGGGCTAATGGTGAAGGCCCTAATGGGAAAAAGCAGATATACGATTGGAATAAATTTAAGTCTTTTGTCAGGAAAAAATCGCCTTCTACAGTTATTTTTAGTGACGTAGGACCAGATATCCGTTGGGTAGGCAATGAAAGCGGCATTGCTGGAACTACTAATTGGAATACTTTAAATACAGATGGATTTACTCCTGGCCTTGGCGGTCCACCAGCTCATGTACTCAATGAAGGAAACAGAGGCGGTAAAGAGTGGATACCGGCAGAATGTGACGTAAGTATAAGACCAGGATGGTTTTACCATTCCGCGGAAGACGATAAGGTAAAGAGCGACACTACTCTTTTTGAGTTGTATCTGAAAAGTGTGGGAAGAGGGTCTAATTTATTGCTCAATGTGCCGCCTGACAGGAGAGGTCTATTCCATTACAACGATTCAATGGCATTAGTAGGATTTAAGAATCTGATTGATTTAAGCTTTAAATATGACTTGCTGGCAGGCGTTAGCGCATATATTCAGGATGGAAAAAAAATCTTTCAATCATCCTCCATTACAGATGCAGATATAGAATCTGCAGAAGTGATGAATCAAAAAAAGAAACGATCAATAAATATAAATATTAGTAATGTTGTGGAAATGAACTGTATTGCTATTTCTGAAAATCTGGATGAAGGTCAAGGTATAGCAAAGTGGGAACTAAAATTATTTCTTCATGATAGAAAAATTAAATCTATAAAAGGAACAACTATAGGGCGCAAAAGGATTCTGAATTTCCCGACGGCAAAAGTTGATAGTGTCACTCTTAATATTCTTGAGTCAATTGGAAGCCCATCCATTAGTGGTATTAGTGCCTACAAAATTAATTTAGGACTGACCAAATTGTAAAATAGAGTAGTAAAAATCTTAAAATCTGTCCTTAAGGAAACTGAATAATCGTGAATTTTTTTATGTAACACTTAATTGTTTGAATAATGGTTTCATTTTATGTTCCCTTTCCATTGGCTACAAACAATGGCGGCAGCCACGGCTACATTCAATGAATCAGCGATTTTTAATGGGTTTCCTGGAATGGTAATTTTATAATTTATGTAGGTTGACAGTTCAGGCGAAATACCATGACCCTCACTGCCAAGCACAATTATTGCATCTGGTTCGATTAATGTGTTAGATATATTACTTCCTTCCATAAAAGTACCATAAAGTTTTTTTCCGTATCTAATTAAATTGTCGGGATTAGAAGAGAAAAGCGCCACATTTACCATACTTCCCATAGATGACTGGATGACTTTCGGATTGAAAAAGTCTGCACTTTCCTGGGATCTTATGACTGCATCTATACCGAACCAATCAGCAAGTCTGATAATAGTGCCGACATTACCAGGGTCTTGAACTCCATCCAGATATATACCAGACGTACCTTGCTTTAACAGAATATTATCATTATCTTCATGTCTTTCCAGCAACAATAGAATATCTGAAGCCGTTTTAAATGAAGATAATTGCTCCATTTCTTTCTGAGAAACATTTATCACTTCAGCAATCTCATTTTTAAGTAGATTTTTATATTTTGTTTCAGCCTTGTTGTAGATAAAGATTTTGTCGACTTTGTATTTGGGATGATTCAGGAATTCAGAGCATGATTTCTCACCTTCTGCAATGAATTTATTGTAAATTTGCCTGAATTTTGGCTGATGCAGGGATTTTATATCTTTAATAAGAGCTTTACTGATCACTACTGAAATGTTTTAGAAGGACTCATCATGAGTAAAATGATATTAGAATTGTTTCCTGCGATTAAAATAACTGCGATATTGTTTTGTATTGGGTTTTGTATATCTTCCTGCAATACTGCCCGTTACCTTAAGCCGCAAGAAAGTTTGCTCAAAGGAACAAAGATAGTTTTTAAAAATGAAAAAAATCTCAAGGATAAGAATACACTGGTCAATGAACTGCTCACTTTTGTTGATCACAAGCCGAATGAAAAGTTACTTTTTCTGATTCCAAAAGAATGGTTATTTCTGGCAAACAGCCAGCCTGATATGGATACATGGTACAATCGAGGCCTGAAAAACCTTGGAGAGCCTCCCGTATTGTATAATGAAGAAAAATCCAAAAAAATTGCATCAAACATGGCAAGCTACTTGAGATATCGGAAAGGATATTATGATGCAAAAGTAGATTTTATTACTGACGAAAAAACCATGGGGTGGGCTTCATCAAAAGGATCCTATTTCCGTTTTGACAGTGAGGTTACCTATATCGTTGCTCCCGGGGAGAGATATAAAGTCAAAAGTGTGGAATATGAATCGGATGATAAAAGTTTATTGTCTTTTATATATTCCATAAAAGCTGATGCTGTGGTTAAACAAGGTGATTTTATCGATTATGTTCAATTTGAAGCAGAAAAAAGAAGACTTACTGTGGAGTTACAGAACAATGGATATTCTGGATTTGCCAGCAATTATATTGAGATTTCCGGGGATAGCAGCAAAGTGAATAACGATGTTACCATTTATTTTCAGATTCGTACGCCATTGCCGGATACAGTGCACAAACGATATGTGACCGGTGATGTCAAAGTATTTACTGATTATTACCAGAATCAAGCTTTGGATAGTTTGGTAGCCGATACTTTTCAGGGTGTAACTTTTTACCGGCAATCATCAGATTATTTAGTAAAGCCTTCTTTGCTTGCAAATTCAGTTTTCTTTAAAAAGAATGAGTTTTTAAGACGTGAAGACCGGCAAAAAACATTCAGAAAATTAAATAGTATTGGCACTTATAGGTTTGTAGCTCTAAATGCTGTTCCGGATGAAGTCAGAGATTCAGTTATGAATTTTGAAATACAGCTAACGCCCCACCCACGTAAATGGATTTTTGATGGTGGTCTTGACGGATATTTCAGTACTCTCGGGGCTGCCAGATTATTTGGATTGTCTGTATCATCTCAGTTCGTAAACAGAAACTTGCTGGGAGGATCAGAAAGGTATACTCTAAGAGCCGAAGCAGGTACAGAACTTGGTTATTCCAGGGAGACAGGAATCACTCGACGTACCACCAATCTGTCAGTGCAAAACAATCTGAACATTCCATCGTATCAGGATTTTTTAGGGCTAGGCAGATTGGCTTGGAAAACAGGGCTGTTAAAAGATAAATTTTACACTGATTTCAAGGAAGAAGCAACCACCAACATCGGGCTAGGATTTAGTGCTATAAACATTATCAATTTGTACTCTGTACAAACTTACAATGCTACATTTGGCTTTGATTATACCTCACCACGTAGTAACAGATATGTATTCAGGCCTTTAGGTTTCAATCTGGATCGATACTCAATAAAGGATACTGCCAGATTTGAGCAAAATCCTCTTATTCTTCTTTCATTTAAGGATATACTTGGTACGGGATTTATTTTCAGAGATTTATCTTATATATTTACAAAAGCGAAGGACAGAAAAGGAAATTCATTTCTGGCTATAAATAATCTGGAGCTTTCCGGAATGGAAGTACATTTTACAAATCTCCTTTACAACGCTGTGTCTGGTTCCGACAAAAGTTGGATGCTTGCAGATAAGATTTCTTTTGCAAAATATGTGCGATATGAGTTTGACGGAAGGTATAATAAAGAATTTACTAAGACCACCAGTTTTGCGGCCAGGCTTAATGCAGGGATTATTGCGCCTTTTGGCGAAAATAAATCTGCGCCATTTATAAGGCAATTTGGAGTCGGAGGGCCGAACAGTCTTCGCGCCTGGAATATCAAAGAACCCGGCCCTGGAGGGTATCGTGACCCTTTGACCAAGATAAAGGATACGCCGGTCATTTTTGTCAATCAGGGAGATTTTAAGTTTGAACTGAATGCTGAGTATAGGTTTAAAATGCTTTTTATTCTCGACGGCGCACTTTTTGTAGATGCCGGCAATGTTTGGACACTTAGGGATGACCCTAATCGTCCCGGATCTGCAATTTCTTCTAAATTTTATAATCAAATGGCGATTGGTATAGGATATGGACTGAGGTTCAATTTTGATTTTTTTATTATCAGGTTCGATTTCGGGTATAAAATACGAAGTCCCTTCCAGGATACTTACAAAAAGACCCAATGGTACACATTCAATGAAATCAAGGCGCAAGGACTCGGCAATGTTCAGGTAGCTGTTAATTATCCATTTTAAGAATTTAAAAATGATACAGGAAACCAATTATTCATATTTTTGTTAAATTTTAAAAATATTTATTTTATGAAATCATTTACCCTTATATTTATTGCATTAGTTTTTTCAGTAGACTTGATGTTTGCACAGGCACATACTTTACCTACACTTAAGTATGCTTATAGCGCATTAGAGCCATATATTGATGCACAGACTATGGAGATACACCTTTCCAAACATCACCAAGCTTATGTGACCAATCTCAATAAAGCCCTGGCAGGAACAAAGGCTGAAAACCTGGCTATAGAAGACTTGCTTTTAGGTGCTGAAAGGAGAGGAGCTGCCATCAGGAACAACGGAGGAGGACATTATAACCATTCTTTATTTTGGAATATTTTATCGCCTGACCCTCAGAAAATGCCACAGGGAAAGTTGGCATCTGAAGTCAATAGTACTTTTACATCCCTGGACAGCCTTAAAAAGCTGTTGAATAATGGTGCTTTATCCAGGTTTGGGTCGGGATGGGTTTGGTTGTATGTCACTCCTGAAAAAAAACTGGCAGTGACCTCATCTCCCAATCAGGATAATCCGATCATGGACGCATCCGGTCCAAACAGGGGTATACCGATTTTAGGCATAGATGTGTGGGAGCATGCTTATTATCTCAAGTATCAGAACAAACGAGGTGATTATTTAGGAGCTATATGGAACGTTATCGACTGGTCGGCTGTCAATACAAATTATGAGAAAGCGCTATCAAGCCCCCTTCTAAAAGCCATCGAGCAGGACAGTTGGACGGCTTTAAAAGATTTTCATATGGTGATGGCGCAGACTTTTCATCCTATGGAGGAAGGTAATCTTAAGCCTATCAGAGAAAGATCAGGAGAAATGCTCTCAAAGGCTCAAAAGCTTGCAGCTTCCAAAGTACCCGCTTCATTTCAGTCTGCTGGTATTACCAAAGCTATTGCAGATCTCGTAGTGGGTTCCGGCAATCTGGA
>JAYTNJ010000289.1:0-10774 GCA_043748345.1 Saprospiraceae bacterium | reverse complement strand
ACTCTTTTCCTATTTTACATCTTTACTTCTGTAAATTACAAATTGGTCATCATTAGCACCTTATTCATAATATCTTAAAGATTCGATAAAGTATTCGATACCATTATCCTTGATTAATCCATATATAAACTCATCGTTTAATGTTAATCTTATGTATCCCTCTCGTCCATCGGAGAAAACACCACGAAATGTTTTAACTTTCTTTCTTGCTTGGTATGCTTTTTCCCCTCCTTCCGTAAGAATTGTAACATACTGATAATCATCAAAAAATTCAAAAGACTCTAATTTGAAACTCCATCATATCCCAGGTACGGGGCTAATTAAAACTTCCTTTACATTGGATCTGAATGATTCAATAAATGCATTATAATGGGCAGTGTTAAACGAAACACACTTAATAAGAATTTATAGACGAATCAAGACTGTTTAATTTTAATGTATTTAAAGAAGTTACATAAAAAGACTTACCATAAGCTATAGAGCCGATGATTAAAAACCAAAATATGAAAATATTATTCAAAAATACCTTGACAAAACTCATAACACCCAAAACACCTTCTAATCAAATACTAGTGTGGCAGCAATTATCAGCATGTTAATACTGTAAGCCACATAGAGCTAAAAAAATTCTGCAGGCTGATGTTCTGATGAAAAAATAAAATAATCCTTCTTCTTTATGTTATCAATTATGATTTATCGAACAAATACTATTTAACAAACTATAATTTGGTGCTATAATTTTGTCATTATTTGAATTGTGCTAAACAATTTTTTATTCTTGATACCGCTTCAATGAGATCATTATCTGCAGCGGCATATGAAATTCTGATACATTGGTCATTTCCAAATGCCGATCCGGATACAGTTCCTACATGTGCTTCCGTTAACATGGCTTCTGCAAAATCGTCTGCATTATTGATTAAAACGTTTCCATTTGATGTGCCGAAATAATGACTTACATCAGGAAATACATAAAAAGCACCTTGAGGCTGGTTGACCTTTATTCCCGGCATATCTTTGAGATATGAGATAATGAGATCCCGCCTTCTCAAAAAAGCTACTTTCATAGCTAAAGCCTCTGTTTTTTCTGCCCTCAAAGCAACCGCCGCAGCTTCCTGGCTGAAAGATGCCGCTCCTGATGTGACTTGCCCTTGTACCTTGTTGCATGCATCTGAAAGCCATTTTGGCCCTGCCATATAACCCAGCCTCCATCCGGTCATAGCAAAGCCTTTTGAAAATCCATTTACAGTAGCTGTGATATCTCTCGTTTTTTCAAAAGCTCCAATACTGGCGTGTTTGCCTGTAAAAGTGATATACTCATATATTTCGTCAGAAATTATAAGGATATTCCCGTTATCACTGATCACATCTGCAATCTCAGATAGTTCTTTTAATGTATATACTGAACCTGTGGGATTGCAGGGGGAAGAGAAAATAAGAAGTTTTGTTTTTGGTGTTATCGCATCTTTTATTTGTGAAGCTTTTACCTTAAAATCATCTTCAATACCTGCACTTACTACTACTGGGTTACCACCTGCAAATTTAACAATCTCAACATATGATACCCAATAGGGTGCAAGAATTATTGCTTCGTCACCTTCATCCAGCGTAGCCAGACAAATATTTGCAATGCTTTGTTTTGCTCCGTTGGAAACCACAATCTGAGCAGGATTGAAGTGTAAATCATTTTCAATCTTGAATTTATCACAAATTGCTTTGCGAAGATCTAGTGTGCCCGGGACGGGAGTATATTTTGTATTCCCCTTTTTTAGTGCCTGATAAGCCGCATCTTTGATGAATTCCGGAGTATCAAAGTCAGGTTCTCCAAGGCTTAGACTAATTACATTTACCCCTTTTTCAGCCAGGTCTCTGGCCTTTTGCGCCATTCTGATAGTAGCTGATTCTTCCATGGCCTGAACTTTTACTGACAACATTTTCGACGGATTAATGCTCATATTTTTTTTGATTCTGATTAAAAAACTAAAATTTTGCAAAAGTAAACAAAATTTTATTTTTCAAGAACTAGTTATTTTAAAGTCACCTTTGAATCAAAAATATATTGGAGAATATTTTTCACGAGCCTAAAAATTCATCTAATTCGTTTTTTAATTATGGCGTCTTCATAAAAACAGCATCAGGTGTAAAGAAAATTAATTCAATAACTACATTATGTTGGTTTAGTAAACGACTAACCATGAAAGATAATTAGAAAATTTTATTTCAATTTATTGATATCACATGTATAATCCTTATATTTTTTCATATCAATTGAAAATTCTTCAAGTTCAATTACTATCTTAATTTATTTACAAATAGCCCATTTTTAAAGAGTCCCTTGTAATAATGAGCTAATATCTTGGATTTTTGAAATTGTTGATAATATAATTTTTATCTGGCATTTATAATTTTTCCTTTTTTTACATATTAAGATTTCAGGCTGAATAGCAGAGTTTTCAGGTTATTTATTTGTTTTTTCTTCATTCAAAGTGGCAAATGTTTTATATTTGTCACTTCCATACATTGGAATAATTGTTTCACTAACTCATCAAAAATGGAATCAGAAGATAATGATAAGGTATTTAGCAAAGATAAGTGGGGAATTGAAACAATTGGAGAACTCAGAGCATGCATCCTGGATCAATGTTTTTCCTCCTTTTGAGCACGGTGAACTTGATCAGCTTGCAGAAATTTTGGACATTCCACTGGATTTTCTGACAGACTCGCTGGATGTAGACGAGAGGTCGAGATTTGAAAAAGAAGATCATAGCACTCTGATTCTTATAAATAGTCCTGTTCTTAATGATGAAGGAAAAGACAGCGAAGCTATTTATATAACGATTCCAATTGGTATCATTATCACCCCTTCACATATTATTACTGTTTGTTCTGATGAAAACCCTGTTCTTGAAAAATTCGAAGATAACCGGGTAAAAAACTTCGATCCTTCTGACAAAAATATGTTTGTTCTTCAGATTTTTGAACAAAATGTATATAGATTTCTTGAGTGTTTAAAGAAACTAAATCTTAAAAGAAACCTTATCGAGCAGGAATTATATAATTCCAGCAGAAGTTCAGAACTCCAGCAATTGCTCAGGATAGAAAAATCACTTGTCTATTTTGTAAGTAGTTTAAGTACCAATGAGTTGGTGAAGATGAAAATCAAACGAACTGATCTTCTTAAAATAGGCAATGAAGAACCATACTCTGATCTTTTTGAAGATATAATTATCGACAATTCACAGGCATTAGAAATGTCAAATGTATATACCAATATACTTGGCGGAACTATGGAAGCTTATGCGTCTATTATTTCAAATAACCTAAATGTCATAATTCACAGACTCACCATAGTGACAATTATCTTATTGGTGCCATCTATGATTGCTGGTTTTTATGGAATGAATCTTGATTATATACCTTTTCGAAGTACTAAATTTGCTTTTCCGTTTATTATTATTTCATCTATATTTCTTGGATTTGGGGTGGTCTACTATTTTTCGCGCAAAAAGTAACCTCACAATATTTTATAATATATAGAATACACTAAATTATGGTTTTAAGCAACATATTAAAACTTATCCACATATAATCGTTTTATTTTTTATTATATTATGTTGATTTGTAATGTGTTGCAAAGTTATCAACATTGTGTGGATAACTCTGACAATTGTTCTTCCTATTTTATATAAAAAACAAGCTTAATTTGCACTCCGTAAGAGTGACGGCACAATAGTTGGTTAATGTAACTCACTAAAGGCTTAATCACAAAACGTTTAAAAATAATATATTAAATATAGCTATAATAAATATATATTAATAATTGTAATATAATTTTTATCTTAGTTAAAACATATATAATTTTGATGCATATATCTTACGCTTTAATGCATTGAGTTGGTTAATATTTTTTTTTCGCACAAACATCATTTTCCCATGAATAACATAGATGAACCACTTTTAATTGAAAATCCAGGAAGATTTGTTCTTTTCCCCATAGAGCACGATGACATCTGGAGTTTTTATAAAAAATGTGAAGCGAGTTTCTGGACGGCAGAAGAAATCGATCTTCATCAGGATATAAGTGATTGGGAACACCGCATAACAGAGGATGAAAAATACTTTATAAAACATGTTTTAGCTTTTTTTGCAGCCAGCGATGGTATAGTAAATGAAAATCTTGCTGAAAACATGGTAAGAGAGGTTCAATATACTGAAGCAAAGTTTTTTTATGGCTTTCAGATAATGATGGAGAATATCCACTCAGAAACATACTCATTATTAATAGACACGTATATAAAAGATGCCAAGGATAAAGACTATCTACTACATGCTATCGACACCATGGATTGTGTTAAGAAGAAAGCTGACTGGGCGTTAAGATGGATATCAAATGGAAGTTTTGCTGAAAGGCTTGTAGCATTTGCAGCTGTTGAAGGTATATTCTTCTCAGGGTCTTTTTGTTCTATCTTCTGGCTTAAGAAAAGAGGATTAATGCCGGGACTAACTTTTTCAAATGAGCTTATAAGCAGAGATGAAGGGATGCATTGTGATTTTGCCTGCCTACTCTACAATAATCACATCGTAAATAAAATGCCTAAAGCGTCTTTAGAACTAATTATTACAGATGCAGTTAAGATAGAAAAGGAATTTGTTACTGATGCCATCCCTGTTAATTTAATAGGAATGAATGCAGAAATGATGTGTCAGTATATTGAATATGTTGCTGACAGACTCCTTGTTTCTCTGGGAAATAACAAAGTCTATAATGTGGAGAACCCTTTCCCATGGATGGATATGATTTCTTTGCAGGGTAAAACCAACTTTTTTGAGAAGAGGGTAGGAGATTATCAAAAAGCGGGTGTTTTGGCTGAAAAAGAAAATCAGGTATTTACACTCGAAGCTGATTTCTGATTATTTTATAGAAACTGCGTAACTCAAAAAGACTGCAAGCCATCCTGAGAACATGGTATTTTATTTTAGTATATTAAAACCAACAAATCATGCAGGTAATTAAAAGAAGTAACAAAAAAGAAGCTGTCAGCTTTGATAAAGTAACTGCCCGGATAAGTAAGCTATGTTATGGGCTCAATTCAAATTTTATAGACCCTATAGAAATATCAAAAAGAGTCATTCAGGGACTGTATGATGGAGTGAAGACTACCGATCTGGACAATCTGGCGGCAGAAACTGCAGCAACTATGGCGGCAAGGCACCCTGATTATGCTTTATTGGCAGCGCGTATTGCAGTCTCAAACCTCCATAAAAATACGGAAAAGTCATTTTCAGTTACTATGGAAAAGCTTTATAATTACATAGATCCTAAAACTAACGAGAAAGCAGGGTTAATTGGAGATGAGACCATTAAAACAATAAGAGATAATGCGGATTTCTTAGATTCATCGATAATTTATGACAGAGATTATAGTTTTGATTATTTTGGTTTTAAAACACTTGAAAAATCATATCTCTTACGAGCTGACGGAGAAGTAGTTGAAAGACCACAGCATCTTCTTATGAGGGCTTCCATTGGTATACATGGTTCTGATGTGGAAGCAGCTATAGAAACTTACAATCTAATGTCTGAAAAATGGTTTATACATGCTACCCCCACGTTGTTTAATGCAGGGACTCCAAAACCCCAATTATCATCATGCTTTCTGCTCAGTATGACAGAAGATAGCATCCCAGGTATTTTCGAAACTCTTGCCCGATGTGCCAAAATATCCCAGTCAGCTGGTGGAATAGGGCTTTCCGTCCACAATATAAGGGCAAAAGGTTCATACATAAAGGGTACAGGTGGAACATCTAATGGAATTATTCCTATGTTGAAGGTGTTTAATGATACGGCTAGATATGTAGACCAGGGTGGTGGAAAGCGTAAAGGAGCTTTTGCTGTTTATATTGAACCTTGGCATGCAGATATTTATGATTTCCTGGATCTCAAAAAAAATCACGGTAAAGAAGAATTAAGAGCCCGTGACCTTTTTTACGCTATGTGGATACCTGATCTTTTTATGGAAAGAGTAAAGGAAAACGGTAAATGGTCACTTTTCTGCCCCAATGAATCACCGGGTCTTCATGAATGTTACGGGGGAGAATTTGAAGCGCTTTATCATAAATATGAAGCTGAAGGCCGTGCAAGAAAAACGATTAATGCTCAGGATTTATGGTTTAGTATCCTTGAATCACAGATTGAAACAGGTACTCCTTATATTTTATATAAAGATGCATGCAATAAAAAATCAAACCAAAAAAATCTTGGCACCATAAAATCCAGTAATTTGTGTACTGAAATTATTGAATATACAGCTCCTGATGAAGTTGCTGTTTGTAATTTGGCATCCATATCCTTATCTAAGTTTGTAAATGAAGAAAAGCGTAGCTTTGATTTTGAAAAGCTTCATAATATTACAAAAGTTATTACAAGAAACCTGAATAAAATTATTGATATTAATTATTATCCAATACAGGAAGCCGCAAATTCTAACTTCAGGCACAGGCCCATAGGTATAGGAGTTCAGGGTCTTGCAGATGCCTATATTTTAATGAGAATGCCTTTTGACAGTCAGGAGGCTTCAAAACTGAATAAAGATATCTTTGAGACTATTTATAATGCTGCATTGGAAGAGTCGTGCAGACTAGCTCAAAAGAATGGAGCCTATGAAACATTTGCAGGCTCGCCTTCAAGCCAGGGCATTCTCCAGTTTGATATGTGGGGAGTTACTCCTTCCGGTAGATATAACTGGGATTCCTTAAAATCTAAAATTAAAGCTAATGGTTTGAGAAATAGTCTTTTACTTGCACCAATGCCAACCGCATCAACATCTCAGATATTAGGAAATAATGAGTGTTTTGAACCATATACTTCAAATATATATACAAGAAGAACCCTTTCAGGTGAGTATATTATAGTGAATAAACACCTGTTGAAGGATCTTACAAAACTTGGACTTTGGAACGATACACTAAAACAAAAGCTCATGGCAGCAAACGGATCAGTGCAAAATATTTCTGAAATACCATCCGAACTAAAGGCTCTTTATAAGACCGTATATGAGATTAGCCAAAAGACAATAATAGATCAGGCAGCTGACAGGGGTGCATTTATTTGTCAGAGTCAAAGTTTAAACCTGTTTGTTGAAAATCCTAACTTTGGTAAATTGAGTTCTATGCATTTTTATGGCTGGCAAAAAGGGCTGAAAACAGGTATGTATTACCTAAGAAGTAAAGCTGCCGTAGATCCTATTAAGTTTACACTTGATGAGCAGCACCAAAGAGTGCAGGCAATAAAATCAGAATCTACAACGGTTGAAGCGGAAGTTATTGATCTGACTGAAGGTGCAGTTTGTTCAATGGAAGATGGATGTTTGATGTGCGGAAGTTGAGTTCTGTATATATTATGAAACCTTGATTAATTTAGGTCTGTTCCTGAAATTTTATTTGTGTTATTAAGAGTCCCATTTATACAATAAACCAATCTGTTTCCGTATATCGTCCATGATTTGAACCATGGTAATGCTAAGTGAATATGGTAAAATAGGGCTTTCTGTTAATCCTGTTACGATACAGTTATTAAAGTGTTCTATTTCATGGTAGTATCCAAATCCTGTTTTATCCCTTACATATGTTGTAGTCTCTCCGGTTTCTTTTTTGATTTTATATTGAATCTGTTCATGAAACCTGCTAGGGATATATATTTTCCCTTCAGTTCCAAAAACTTCGCAGATAGTATCTGTATTATGACTAATAGTAGAATACAATAATGCTGTAGCCCCATTTTTATATTTCAACATGATTGTACATTCATCGTCTACTCCAGTATCTGCAAGATGGCCCGAAGCTATGACCTTTTGCGGGACGCCCATTAAATATAAACAGATAAATAGTGGGTAAATCCCTATATCTAAAAGGGAACCTCCTGCTAGATCCGGGTTAAAAAGCCTTCCTAAAGGATCGTAATTACTTTTAAACCCAAAATCAGCTTTTAAATGCCTGATATTACCAATGTGTCCTTTTGAAACTTTTTCCTTCACTTCTTGAATAGCTGGCAGAAATGCGGTCCACATAGCTTCCATTAAAAGACATTTTTTACTTTTAGCCAGGTCAAAAAGCTGTGTTGCTAATGATTGATTAACAGTAAGCGGTTTTTCACAAAGTACTGGTTTACCAGCATTAAGGCAAAGCATTGTATGTTCAAAATGATGTGAATGTGGTGTTGCAATATAAACAGCATCTAATTCTTCACAGGATACAAATGTGTAATAATTGCTATAAACATGATGCACTTGATATTTTTGAGCAAATGATTTGGCGTTGTCAAGATCTTGGGATACACAAGCATACAACTCACCCGTAGTACTAAGTGCAAGATCTGAAGCAAACTTACTAGCGATTCTACCACAACCTAAAATACCCCATCTTATTTTTTTTGTCATCTCCAAGGATTTATTGATCAGCTAATAACCATTGTAGCATAGGACCAAACTGTCTACCCCAAAATAGTTCATCGTGTTTGCCTCTGTCTTTTAACAATATCCTGATTTTATGATCCGGATATCCTGCTTCCTTCAGGACATTATAAGTATTTTGAAGTGTTTTAGTCATACCTTTACTCTCTGTTTTACTGCCCATTACATATATCTTTGAAATAATGTTCATTTGGATTTGCAAAACAGCAGGGTAAAGCCAAAAGGCCGGGGAGAAAACACCAGCCTTACCAAAAGTCTCACAATATCTTGTTGCAGCAAAAAAAGATAATAAACCACCCATAGAACTTCCTGCTATTATTGTATTTTCTCTATCGGACAGTGTTCTTAGGTGTTGGTCAACCTTTGGTTTTAATTCTTTCGTAATGAATTCAATAAATTTGTCTCCCTCACCATGGTGAAAAAGCTTATGCTGATGAGGGGGTAGATATTCTAATCCTCTGAAATGACCACCATTATCTATACCTACTATAATACATTGATGTTTATAAGGGAGTTTATCCATTTCTTTTTGTAGCAACCAAGGTCTTGCATATGATGTTTTGAAATCAAAAAGATTTTGACCATCCAGCATATACAACACCGGAAAGCTTCTTTCGGGATACCGATAATATGCGGCTGGCAATAATATTCTGGTAGTTCTTTTTCTATTTAATGTAGATATGTTAATTTCCTGTACATAAATCCTGGACTCAACCTTATTGGTATCAGTTGTTTGCATATAATACAAAAATGATAACAAATATACAAATTAGATAGGAGAGAATTCGTATAATAATACCAAATTTGCAATAATTTGGAGAAGGATAATATCATTTGCCCACTTTGCTGTAAATATACATCTGAAAAAGCTAAAATATTTTTCAACAATAGGACATTTTACAAATGTAATAACTGTTTTTTGATATATTCGGATAAAGATTATTTACCAAATCCGGAAGCAGAGAAAGCGAGGTATTGTTTGCATCAAAATAAAATAACAGATATTGGGTATCACTCATTTCTGATGCAAATTATAAATCCGCTCTTACTTTTTCTTAATAATGAGATGATAGGACTTGATTTTGGCTGCGGCCCAAGTCCGTCAGCATCATTGATACTAAATGCCAAAGGATATGAGTGTGAAAATTACGATCCTTTTTTCTTCCCTGAATTACCCGAAAGACAGTTTGATTATATTGTAGCTATAGAGTGTTTTGAGCATTTCCATCATCCTGTCCAAGACATTTCTAAAATTTTACAACGATTAAAACCTGGTGGCTTTCTTGCAATTAAAACGGAAACCTGGCTTTCTGAATCTAGTATATCCAACTGGCATTATATAAGAGATTTTACCCATGTAAGCTTTTACCATAATAATACCCTGAATTATATTGCGAAAAACAATGGTTTTTCACCGGTTTATACTGACAAATTGAGTGTATTTATTTTCAAAAAAGACATCTAATAGCAAACTCAGTTATCGGACTTTATAGTCTATGGTTACTGTACCACACTGAGATTCAATCTCTGACTTCGAGAACCGATATTTTAATGCTGTTTTTTTGGCAAGATCGACCAAATAAGGGTCGGATGTTGTCGAACCTTTTTGTGTGAAATCTGCTTTAGAAACTTTACCCTCGATATTTACGCAAATGGAAAGTGTTACTTTTCCTGTCTTTTGGGAGCTGTCACTAAAAGATGGTTCATACTCGACACCTCTACCCGAAAGGCCGCCACCAATCCGACCAGATCCTTTACTTATTCCTTCCAGAGCTTTGCCATCAGGGTTTCCTTTTTCGGTACCTTGATTCCCCGCAGTATTATTATTTCCTTGGCCCTTTCCAATAAGGTCCGAATATTTTTTCTTCTGGTTTGCCAGATCAGTAGCTTCCTTTTCTGCTTTTGCTTTTTCAGCGGATTCGCGAGCTATTCTGTCTGCTTCTTCTTTTAGTTTATCTTCTTCTGCCCTTTTTTTTTCTAGAATCTTAGGATCAATAGTATTTGGATTACCATTTTTCTTTTCAGATGCTTTTATGATAGAAGTTTCATCTTTAGTTTCTGAACTTACATTATCAGATGTTGATTTTAATGGAGGTGGGTTGGGAGAAAGTACCTTAGTCTTACTGTTTTCAATATCTTCTGCAGGTTCAGAATCAAAACCAACTTCAGGATCACCGAAAGCAATAAGTATTCCCCCAAGATCAATTATTTCAGGTTTGCTAAGCAAAGGAATGATAAGAATTATTAATAAAAAAATGTGGGTTATCAAACTAGTGATAAATCCCTTTTTTTTATTTTCTTTTTCA
>JAYTNJ010000288.1:0-3309 GCA_043748345.1 Saprospiraceae bacterium | reverse complement strand
TTCTATTTCGTTGTGATATTTCATAAACCCCAACCCCTAAAGGGGCATTTAGTCGTCTATAATTTGAATATTCTTTAAAGGGGTGCAAAGGTAAGGTTTGAGGGGGAAACGGTCATTGCGACCTTTATGAGTTTTGTCATTCCGATACAAGCAAGAAATAAGCAAAGCTTATTGAGATACTTGGGGACAAAGTCCGGGAATCTTGTATTTTTATTTGTCCGGTTTATCCACCGTAGTTTTAAATGTAGGTGGGCTGTACTACTGTTAGCAACATCTGATGCTGACCTTTTACGTTTTGTTCGCGCCCTGACATTAAGACGATGAATAATATTGAGGAAGTATTATTTATTCAAACTATTACGCTGTTCAAATTCTATTTTTAAAATACTACTTTTGAATAAAAAAGAAGATGCCGGAAATCTCAAGGTTTTATAGAATAATTATTTACATGTTTTTAATGACCACAACCCTCCGCACTTTTAAGTAAAGTATGGAGAATTTGAAGCAAATATTAGCATAGAAAATGGCAGTTTATTAAACGGTGATTTCCCGGTGAGTAAATTAAAATTGGTAAAGGCATGGGCCGAAATTCATAAAGAAGAATTACTGACCATGTGGAATACAAAAGAATTTCATAAAGTAACCCCGTTACAATAATGCTTAAGATTAGTCATATCAATCTGCTCGACAATTTTACTATTTTATGCACTTTTAATAATGGCATCACCAAAGCTATTGATGTAATGCCATTGCTGGAAAAACATAAACATTTACAAGGCATAGAAAAATTAAAAGAGAAAAATATTTTTTCAAAAGCACGGATCGGAATGTTTGGCGAAATAGTATGGGACAAAATTATCCGGCTTGCGGATTCAAAAGAGAATGAAATGTGGGACTATGATATTTCTCCTGAATTTGTTTTTTATAATGGGGTGAATGCCTGATGCTGCTGGCCATTATTCTATTTCATTGTGATAGCCACTGATATACCGCGCTGCCGTTCTATCTCTATAAAATTTCTGGTTGCATGCTTCCTTCACGCTATTGCTGGTATTGAGTGTGGGAATAATAATCGGGCAAAGAACGCTGTAACAGAATTTTAGAAACCCCTTATTTTAATTTTTACATTTAAGGCTTGGATTAGTAGTATACACTTACCTCATTTTGTTGGCGTTTTTGCCATCTTATAAGAGCCATCGAATAACCTGCCTTTACCGGCAGGCAGGCACACAACAAAGGTCGTTCACTGATTTTACAATACTAACAAGGGCAGAAACATTAGTGATGTGTTGCTATTTAACTTTGACCAAAGTACTATATGGGAAGTCAAATAAATCTTTTAAGGGCATATTCAGTGCTTCTGCTATTTTGAAAACCGTTTTTAATGTGGGAGCAGTGATACCATTTTCAATTCGTACAACTTGGGAATATTCTATATCTGCCTCATTAGCAAAACCCCGCATAGAATAACCTTTTGCTAAACGTAGCTTTTTAACTTGCTTTCCAAATGCAAGCCGTAAATCTTTATCGGCCTTTTTATTCACACTGTAAGGTGTGAGCAGCAAAGAAAATTATTGATAGCTTTTTTGCTATCATCATGATTTTTCTGTAACTATGTAAAGTGATGGTTTGTTATTGAATGTTTAAATACACGCCAGTTAGCTAATAGTCATCAGGTAAGCCGAAAACTGCATTTTGAAAGAGTAGGCAAAATCATTTAAAAATGAAAAAAGAGCTCTCCTTTTTAGTCGCTTATGTATTTTCCATTACATTTTTCACATCATGTGGTGCCGGTAATGGGAGTGATAACGACCCCACTTCTATAGCAAAAAAAATTTTATAAGATAGGTGTCTTCAAGTTTCAAAAGGTTATCTTAAAATTGAAAATTTTATAAAAAAAGATGCAATTAGTAAAAAAATTGATGGAGTAGACTCTTATAGTATGGAATGTGACTATGATATTGTAGGGACAAAGGATGGTGGATACGTACAGGAGATAGGCAAATCCGATGATGGCAAATATATTTACATATTCTCCTTTAGTGTGGTTTTAGACTCTGCTGATCTCAAACGTTCCCCAAGTCATAATTTACCAGTAGAAAAGGAACGTCGCTATAAATTTTTAAATAATGATTAGGATACACATATTACACTTGAAAAACATGAAAATGGTTGGGTTCGAGTAGGAAATGACTAATTTTTCTTCCCTGCCAAGTCTTAAATTTTTATAGTTTCGTAGCCGATGTCTCACAGCCCAGCTTTGTGTGCAGAGCGGACTCGGCGTTAATCTCTAATGAACTCTAGTACGGCGAAGCCTGTCCCGATGAAAATCGGGATGCCACAAAACCAACACACAAAGCCATCTGACACTCGCCTGAGAACCTTGGCATCTCTGGATCATATAAAAAAGACATGTAGTTAGTGGTGGGCAAAATCCTGCTACTTCATAACTTCACTATATATGCCTAAAGTCCAATATCAGATATATGTAATAGAATTATCCAAACGGGTATTTACCGAAGATGCCCGGTTTCGTAATGCGAATCCGCAATTCAACGGCGTATTAGAATGTCTTTATGTAGGCATGACAAGTAAGACTCCAAAAGAAAGATTCATACAGCATAAGACTGGTGCAAAAAGTAAAAAGGGTTACAACATTTCATCAACCATTGTCCGGAAATATGGTATGTATCTGCGTCCTAGTCTGTACAATCATATCGGCCCGATCACATCAAAAACAGAGGCCCTTAAAATGGAAGAAAAACTGGCGTTGGAGTTACGGGGACGGAGATATGCAGTGTGGTTTAACTAATTTTTTCTTCCCTGATGAATCTTACAGCCCGGTACTTTCATTTTTATTTTTAGTCTCTTTTTTGTACCTGATCCTGGTATACCGGTACCCTGCATACAATCCAATGCAGCAGGATTGAATAAAAAGAAGTGGTCCAAAATTTTTCCGCCACGGCAGGTGTTCCGTCAAAAACAACATCCCCTGGTTGGTGATTCAATATACTTTTTTTCCGCCCGGAGTCTTCACCGTCCCACTCATCCTTTTCCGCCCATGTCTCCATGCATAGCCATGTGTATGGGTATGGGACATTGGGCTGCTACGAAGCAATTGGCTGCAACTTTCTTCTTGCCGATTCTCCCCCGTTCCCAGTAGTCTTCTTCCCTGCCGGGTTTTCCAACTTTATAATTTCGTAGCAGGTGTCTCACAGCCCGGCTTTTCGCCGCTGTTGGTGTTCCAAAGAAAACATCACGATGTTGCGGTATGTTGTGTGCTGGCGTAGCATCGAAACACACGCCGTG
>JAYTNJ010000287.1:0-49999 GCA_043748345.1 Saprospiraceae bacterium | reverse complement strand
CGGGAGCTTCATTTCTCTTGTTAATTTGTGAAAATTAAATTTTGGTTTTGGCTGGTTTCTTGAACTTATCCATTAGCTGGACTATGTCTGCCCACTCATAGTAGAATGTTCCACCTATTTTAGTATAAGGCAGAACTCTGGCATTTCTGAGGTTCTGGAGAGAAGCCGGAGACATATCTAAAACCTCTTGTAATTCTAAGCTCTTGAGATATTTCTTATCAGCGGGTTTTAGTGCTGAAAGATCGCTAAGAAGCAATTTTATTTCTGCGAGTATCTCTTGTTTAAATTCGCGCAAATCGTCTGTGGTTAAAATTTCTGCTGGCATGGTAGATAGATATTTTTGTTGCTGCAAAGTTGGGGAGTTGAACTAAAACGATTTCACAAGGTCTTCACAAGTTGTGAAAAATAAATTTCTAATTTTAAAATATAGAACTGTATAAAATTAGTGAAATCTTAGTAAAATAAAGGATTCAGGTAGCTTTTTGTTAGAATAGCTTTTATCAAAAATTATAAAAAAGAACCCTAAACAGAATAAATCTTCACAAGGCTTGAGTATTTTCAAAATTAAAATTCAAATGGTATGTAACCAAATAGGCAATAATGAAATATAATATTCCAAATTTCGATTTAGCAAAATCCTTTGATTACAAAAATTAGAAATGATATTTCTGGATACATAAAATTCCTCTGTCAATGTCAATATTTCAACTATCAGTATTAGGCAAAATAAGAGCTTTATAGAGGGAATAAAGTTATGTTTGTCACAGGAGTATGGTTTTTCATATAAAAAGCGGCTACAGCCACGAAAAGGCAATCAAATAGAATTCCTGATAAAAATTGGAAAAGGGTATTTACAAGTCATGAGTGGAAAAAACGATTTATTCAAAAACGATTAATGAGGTTTATAGGCTCTTCCAGATGATATTTAAGCACCATAATATCAGGTTGCCAAAGTCTATGTTAAGGTCATCAGAATATCTCTAAAATTAGGAAAAAAAATTGGCGGCTCCGGTGCGAGTGTCCCGCTATGCTTTTTGATTTTATTTTTGATTTTTGATTTTTCTTTTTCGTTTGAAGTTTACTTAGTTTTATAATGTTTATATATGTTTAGTATTTTATGGTACTGTCTGGAGTTCGTCTCGAGTTCGTTTAACAGCATCATTTCGGGTCGGTAAAACGGTGCTATATCGGTCGGTCAAATGCTTTGATCGGTCGGTCTAACGAACACAGTGGTACGTTAGACGAACATGAAACCGATAGATGATAAAATGACAAAATAAGGTTGAATTTAATGATGGTTAAATTATAGTTTCCAGCTAAAAATACATTTGAGAGAACTGTTAAAATACAGTAGATAAATGCAAAAAATGGATAAAAATAGAGGTAAAAAAATAGTTTAATCAGAATTTTGAAAGCTCGCTAAAATCCACTAAATTGCACTAAATTATAGGCTACCAAGTAGATACCCTAAAACATATAAAGATATGTATTAATTGTAAATAATTGAATTACAGTATTTTAAATAACGTGTTATGACTTTCGATTTGTCCCAGCCAGATCACGAATCACGACGCCAAACAAGGTCAAATCGAATCAGATTTCTTGTTTGGCGTTTGTTTTTCAAGGAGTTATGAAAATTTTGTTGCTCAAACCAAATCAAAATAACTCAAACAAAATGCAGCCCATTTGCAGCCATTGGCAAAAATGGTGAAAATTTGCAGCCAGTTTGCAGCCAAGGACTTTTCTCAGAAGTGGCTGCAAATACCGTAAGTACTCAATAAAAGGTATATTAACCTGAAGGGCAGCTTAGGCGCATCATAATAATATTTAATTGTTCGATAGCATTTTTCAGAGAGAATCTATCTTTGAGATACTTCCAAAAGGATAAATTCAACTTTCGGCAAGTTTTTTTTGGACAAGAAGGTGTCTCTTGACATTTTGACATTTTCGTTTCGGGTTCACGAACTTAATTTTCTTCGTTTTGCTAATTCCCGTATATCTCTTGCGGAATCATTGTTGTGTAGAGATGTTTCCGGTCTGGATAGTACGAGCATCAGTTCGTCTTTTTTCTTTTGGATGTCTTGTAGTACGATGTTGAGGGATTCGTAATTATTTATTGGTGTGCAAAGTGCATCAAATGCTTGGTTTAACTGTTGTGCCATCAATTGGCAGGGAGATTTTGTATTCACATAATAAACGATAGAGCGACCAATAGGCAATCATTTTATCGTTTAACGCTTGCTCATGTTCCCGATTGTAGCTCTTTACATTTAATAATGGGCGTTCAGTATGTTTCCAACACAGCGAATGGACAAAGACATTGAACTGTCCGACATCGCCTGAGTGTATGATTGTATTAGGGTCAAAGCATTGCTCTATCACTGTTTCAATAAGCATGGCTTCCTTGATCTGCTTGATAGCATAAGGTGCTTTGATTCCCTTGTGTTGCAGATATTGATCCACCATGGACTTTTCATCAAAGATGCGATGGCTTTCGTCATAGCTCTGTTGTAGAATATCGTAGTATTTATGAGTGGTCGGGCCTACTTGTTTCAGACACGACAACGCCGATGTATTGATACAATATCTCGTCTCATTGCTTCGCAGTATTTGTAGAAAATTTATTCTACTCTTAGTCTCTGTGGTTTTAAAATAGGTAAATAATTTACTGTTGATGCAGGTACTAAACCCATTTTTGAACTTATACCGTGCACCTGTATCGTCCATTCGCAACTCTTTCGATATATTCTTACCTACCGTAAGAAGTTCTTCTTTCTCTTCGTGAAAAGATTCGTTTTTATTGTTATACCTTAAAGAAATTGATTGGAGAAAAATTTGAATTTTAAAGAATACATTATCAATGTTTTAAAATCAAACATTTTTGCAAACCAATTTCTTTTGACTATAAGTATAGCATCGATCTGACCCGATGAGATGACTACACCATAGTCTTTTAGTGAACTTGCCAATAGCGGCTGGGTAATTCCGCTTTCGTAATACTGATGTAGGATGTAGGATTTTAACGCCAGCCCAAAATGTGTCCCCCCTTAAGTGTTCGAGAAGTGATGCTACCTTTATTTCCCCATTAGGACATCGCCATCTCTGTAAAACATACTTTGTATTGTACCCTTATCCTATGATATCCTGTATGATTCTACGCTCGCAACCAAAGCGGCGCCACACAAGTAAGGGATCGGCATATTCTATTTTTTCGGTGTGATGATTTTTCAACAACTCCTTCTTCTTTCGCTTACCTTTTACGCTCCCTCGCTTTTATTTACTGATCCTTGCTCATGACGCAAAGGACTATCCAGTTTGCTGGCCGTAAGTCTTGGCCGTGACGGAACCCCTTTTAATTTACTTATTTGATCCTTTGTTTCCGACAATTCTTTTGTCAGCTTTTCTACCCTCTCTGCAAGTTGATCTAATCTCTTAAGTAGATATTGCACATAAGGTTCTTTCAATAACTCTTCCTTGAATCCATAGGCTTCACCTTGATTCAATACCGATGTTTCTCAGAGATCAATAGCTACTGGTATTTTCGTTTGATTTTTGATAACTTCTGCTCGTTTTAAGTACAAACTCTATTTATCTTTGTCTCTTGGCAGGACATCAATAAAACAACATTTGTAACTCCCTGGTTTATTTTCCTTTAACCTTTTATTCAGTACTTACAATTAAACAGTATAAACCATTTATATTGATATCTTTACACATTAATTTTATCAAATATGAGTTTACTGTCCACAAAACTGACTGACCGATGCAAATCAAAATGCGAAATCTGCGGTGCAGGAGGTAAGTTGTTTCCTTTTATCATCTTTCCAAAAACAGGAGATAGTGCAGACGATCAGGTGTCAGTTTGCAATACATGCCACGAGCAGATTGTAAGTCCGGATAAAATAGATGTGACGCACTGGAGGTGTCTCAACGAAAGTGTATGGACTACTGTGCCGGCAGTGCAGGTTCTAGCATACAGAATGTTGGAGACACTCAGTGATCAGGATTGGGCTCAGGATCTAAAAGGCATGATCTTTATGGATGATGAGACGCTGGAGTGGGCTGAAACCATTATGATTAATACAGTACACAAAGACTGTAATGGTAATATATTAGAATCTGGAGACACCGTAACTCTGATCAAAGACCTTGACGTAAAAGGCGCAAATTTTTCTGCAAAACGGGGTACATCAGTGAGAAGGATAGTACTCGTGCAGGATAATCCTGAACAGATAGAAGGCAGGGTAAATGATCAGCACATTGTTATTCTGACAAAGTATATTAAGAAATCTTTATAGACCCTATACCTTAATCATCTTCCATCTTATTTCGGATTGCAGTATTAACCAAAGTCATGAACAGCAATAACCGGTTGGATATAGAAAGCCTAATAAAATTCATGGTAACCGTGCCAGAACCATCGGCTTATTAATCCCCCATTTTTTATGGAATCACCTGGAATAAATAAAAAAAATATAATAGGTTGAAAAACAACTTTGCTTCTTAATATAAAATGAATATTGATAACTTTAACCAAATTTTCATTTTACCGACAATGTAATGAACATAGCGTGAATAAATTTATTGTATATTATAATAGACATCCATACAAACATGCGAATAGCCTCAATTATAATTTTTGCTTTGGTCGGGCTTGTTGCCTGTAAGAGTGAAGACAAAAAGCCGGAGAAGGGTCAGGCTTCTACATCAAAAGAACAAAAACCAATGCTGGTAGACGGTATTATCGCAAGAGATGAATTTACCACAGGATCAATAAACACGACCGGTACCATCATGGCCAATGAAGAAGTAGAAATCAAAAGCGAGATATCCGGAAGGATTGCCGGGATTTTCTTTAAGGAAGGCAGTTTCGTAAATAAAGGACAACTTCTGGTAAAGCTGGATGATAATGACCTGCAGGCACAGGTCAATAAACTGAAGATAGAAATAAAGCTGGCGACAGAAAAAGAAAACAGACAAAAACAACTTTTAGCCGCTTCAGCTATCAGCAGAGAAGAGTATGATGTATCATTGACGAGTGTCAATTTACTTAAAGCAAATGAATCTATATTAAAAACCAGTATAGATAAAACAAAGATTATCGCTCCATTCGGTGGTATAATCGGGTTAAAAAATGTAAGCCCGGGTGCTATCATCTCTCCTTCTAACATTATTGCTACCATTCAGAATATTCAACCACTCAAACTTGAGTTTTCAATTCCTGAAAAATATAATAATTTGGTGAATTCCGGCAAAACAGTTGAATTTAAAATAGCAGGAAATACGCAGACATTAAAAGCTTCCGTATATGCTAAAGAACCCAAAATAGATGAAGCTACCCGTACATCGAGGGTCAGGGCGACATTCAGTAACCCGGGCGGAAAGATTTTTCCTGGTGCTTTTGCTGAAATAATTATAGCCATAGGCGCTAAATCGAAAGTAAGAATGGTACCAACTATCGCATATATTCCGGATATTAACGGGGCCAAAGTTTTTATTAAAAAAGGGGGTATGGCAGTGAGTGTGCAGGTTAAAGCAGGAATTCGGACAGAGAAGGAAATCCAAATTCTCGAAGGAATAGAGGATGGAGATACCGTCATTACTTCGGGTATTCTCCAACTCAAACCCAATACCCCTGTAGAGGTAAACATCGTTAATAATGCCCAATATTGACCGTAGAATGAGATTATCAGAAGTCAGTATAAAGAGGCCCGTTCTTGCAACAGTGATGTCCATTATCATTGTATTATTTGGTATCATAGGATTCACATACTTAGGTGTCCGGGATTATCCAAGTGTGGACCCGCCTGTTATATCTGTAAGTACAAGTTATACCGGTGCAAACTCCGAAGTCATCATTTCTCAGATTACTGAGCCCCTTGAGGAGTCTATTAATGGTATAGACGGAGTAGAAACTATTACTTCTACAAGTAGTGATGGCAGAAGTAATATTACTGTAGAGTTTGATCTGGATGTAGATCTTGAAACCGCTGCCAATGATGTCAGGGACAGAGTATCCAGGGCACAGAGGAACCTTCCGCCTGATGCTAACCCCCCAATAGTAAGCAAATCTGATGCTAACTCGGGACCAATCATTTCTTTGACCGTCCAAAGCAACCAAAGATCGCTGCTCGATCTCACAGAAATAGGCAATAATATATTTAAAGAAAGATTTCAGACCATACCCGGTGTAAGCGGTGTAAGTATTTGGGGAGAGAAAAGATATTCTATGAAGCTGGTCATGGATCCTTCAAAAATGTCGTCCAAAGGAATTTCACCAGTAGATGTCAGAAATGCTCTCTCAAGTGCAAATGTAGAGCTGCCCAGTGGCCGTATCGAAGGTGATAATACAGAACTGACTATCAGAACTGTGGGTCGGATTGAGACAGTCGAAGAGTTTAACGACCTGATAATAAAAGAATCGAACGGTGCTATCATCAGATTTAAAGATATTGGTATCGCGGAACTCAGACCCGAAAATGAGAGATCTCTTCTGAGGGGAAACGGAGGTATCCCCATGATAGGTATTGCAATTTCTCCACTGCCCGGAGCCAATTACATATCTATAGCAGATGAATTTTACAAGAGACTGGAAACTATCAAAAAGGAAATCCCCGGAGATTTGGAATTGGGCGTTGCGCTCGACAGTACAAAAAGTATTAAAAAAGCTATCGTTGAAGTCGAAGAAACCATCTTGATTGCTTTCGGACTTGTTGTGTTGGTTATATTCTTATTTCTACGCAACTGGCGTTCTACTCTCATACCTGTTGTTGCTATTCCAATATCGCTCATCAGTACTTTTTTTATCATGTATCTGGCCAATTTTTCTATCAATATTCTGACATTACTGGGCATTGTATTGGCAACTGGTCTGGTAGTGGATGACGCCATAGTTGTCCTTGAGAATATTTATCAAAAAATAGAAAAAGGAATGGCTCCGCGTGAAGCAGCCTTCAAGGGCTCTGAAGAGATATTTTTTGCTATTGTTTCTACCACTGTAACCTTGGTGGCCGTCTTCCTTCCCATCATGTTTCTGGAGGGACTTACAGGTAGATTGTTCAGGGAGTTTGGGGTAGTGGTAGCAGGTTCTGTTTTAGTTTCAGCCTTTGTATCGCTTACATTGACACCCATGATGAGTTCCAGATTGCTTAAGGAAGGGGATCACGAAAAAGGACTCTACAAGTTGACAGAGGGGTTTTTTGTGGGTATGACAAATTGGTATGCCAAAAGCCTGAATTTGTTTTTTAAAATCCGGTGGGTCGCGGTTCTCATTATGGTTGCCTCTTCATGGATGATATACAAACTGGGTTCGGGTATGCCTTCAGAACTGGCACCTATGGAAGATAAAGGAAGACTGAGTGTTAATGCCACCGCTCCTGAAGGTACTTCTTTTGAATTTATGAATAAATTCCTGTCCAAAATAATCGATGATGTGGAAGCATTACCCGAAAAGGAATCCATCCTTTCGGTTACGGCACCGGGTTTCGGAGCTTCGCAAGCTTCCAATTCCGGTTTTGTGAGAATCTCTCTAGTTGATGCAGAAAAACGGTCAAAAACTCAAATGCAAATCGCTGATGAACTAGCCAAAACAGTAAGAAAATATACAGATGCAAGAGTCTTTGTCAACCAGGAACAAACCATCGGCGACAGAAGAGGCGGATTGCCGGTACAGTTTGTAATCATGGCACCTAATTTTGAATTATTAAAAAAAGCCATTCCCCCTTTTCTGGAAAAAGCTCGTCAGAATGAAGCATTTCAGGCAGTAGATATCAATCTTAAGTTTAACAAGCCGGAACTCAAGATAGATATTGACCGAGACAGGGCACAATCACTAGGGGTTTCAGTCATGGACATAGCACAGACTTTACAGTTGTATTTTGCTGAGCAACGATTGGGGTTTTTTATAAAAAATGGAAAACAGTATCAGGTCATAGGTATCGCTGAAAAAGAAAACAGGAACGAACCTTCCGATCTGAAGTCAATATTTGTGCGAACAAAAAACGGAGACATGGTCCAGCTGGACAACCTTATCACTATGTCTGAGCAGAGCAATCCTCCTCAGCTTTTTCGTTTCAATCGCTATGTTTCTGCAACGATATCTGCCAGTACTGCTCCAGGAGTATCGCTGGGTCAGGGTATAGAAGCCATGAAAAGTATTGCAGGAGATGTGCTCGATGATAATTATTCCACAGACCTGTCCGGGCCATCCAAAGAATTTGCAGAAAGTTCGTCTACCCTGTTATTTGCATTTCTACTTGCCCTTGTATTGGTATATCTGATACTTGCCGCACAGTTTGAGAGTTTTGTGGATCCCCTGATCATCATGTTTACAGTTCCTTTAGCTCTCGCAGGGGCCATCCTGGCGTTGTGGTACACAGATTCTACCCTTAATATATTCAGTCAGATAGGCATCATTGTGCTGGTGGGAATTGTTACAAAAAATGGTATCCTCATTGTTGAGTTTGCCAATCAACGCAAAGATGAAGGACTTAATGCATTGGAGGCTGTGAGAGAAGCTTCAATCTCGAGGTTAAGACCCATTCTTATGACGAGTCTTGCTACTGTTTTGGGTGCTTTGCCTATTGCACTTGCTTTGGGAGCGGCTTCTTTCTCACGGGTATCTATGGGTATTGCTATCATCGGAGGTTTGTTATTTTCATTGGTTCTGACATTGTTTGTAATTCCGGCCTTATATTCTTACATGTCAGGACATAAAATTGTGCATACAGATGAAGCCCATTAAAATTATTTTATTTTTATTGTTTGCTTTTGATTTTATAAGTGTAAAGTCCCAGGAAATCCTTTCTCTTGGAGACGCTGTAACTATAGCACTCCAAAATAATTTTAATGTGCGAATAGCCAGAAATGATGCTATAATAGATAAAAGTAATAATACCCTGGGTAATGCAGGCTTTCTGCCGGATGTAGTTGTCAATTTTGGCAATGCCAATAACATCAATAATACCAGACAGGAGTTTTTTAGCGGAGATGTACGGGAAGGAAGTAATGTAAATACCACAAATGTGAATGCCAATCTTCAGTTGGCATGGACTGTTTTTGACGGCATGCGTATGTTTGTCAACAGGGACAGACTCAGAGAGATAGAAAGTGTGGGTCAGCTGAATGTTCAGATACTGATGGAAAACACCATTCATCAAGTGATGTCTTCGTACTACAACATAGAGCAGCACAAAAAAAGAATCACAACTATCTTAAAAGCAATAGAAATATCTAAAGAACGCAGAGAACTCGCACAATTAAAACTCAACGTAGGCTCAGGGTCATCGATACCGGTGCTTCAGGCTGAAGTAGACATTAACTCAGACAGCACTGCGCTGATAAGGCAGCAATTAGTTCTCAAAAACTCAAAAACGCTGTTGAATGAAATCCTGGGCAGATCACCGGAGACTGATTTTGAAATCACAAATTCTGTAGAAACTCCTTATAGATCTGATTATCAGAATCTGCTCACTCAGGCAACTGCCCGCAACCGTATGATGCAGATGGCAGATAAAAATATCCGACTCTCTGAACTGAATATCAAACAATGGGAGGCTAATAAATACCCTACTTTGGACATAAATCTCGGATATAATTATAGTAGGTTCAGTGCGGAGATAGGTGTCCTTAAGTTCAATCAAAACAGAGGTCTCTCGTATGGCCTTACCGGTAGGTGGAATGTCTTCAGCGGGTACAACAATAAACGGGAAATACAGGTAGGAAAGTTAGCCCTTGAATCCAACAAGCTGATCAAAGAGCAGACTGAACTCTCGCTAAGTACGGAAATATTTATAGTGTATTCCAATTACCTTACCTCTAGAGAATTATCTGACCTGGAATATAGAAACATAAGGATAGCACAGCAAAATCTGGATATCACTACTGAAAAAATGAGAATCGGAACAACTGATGCATTAGAGTTACGGCAGGCACAGTTGAATCTGGTTGACACAGAATTCAGAAAGATTGCTGCTGACTTTGATGTAATAATGGCAAAGCTGGAAATGAAAAGATTGACCGGTGAGCTTTTAAGGTAATTTTACAGGGTGACACAGGGGCCGATATACACATTTACTTTTTATGTATAAAAAATATTATAAGAATGGGTTTTCGACGTGTTGTAGTAGAAATAGTAGTTTTTTTTCAAATTGCTGATTGAAGCAAGTCTATGTTATAAATAAAATACTAAGAATTTTACAAATATGGTTTTAATAATTATCAAATGGCTAATAAAAACAAAATTTCAAGTATCGTATTTTCAGTTTATATTCTGCTTTCTTTCTACGTTTTTGGTGGAGGTATTGTAAATTCATTGGTTGCATACAGGACTTGGCGTGCGGTAGGCCCAAATGAATTTCCAAAGTTTCATCATATTGATAGTACGCTAATCATTCCACTATTTGTTGTTTTCTTTTTCTTATCCTTCATCCCTCAGATTTTATTATTTTGGTACCGACCAATAGTAATACCCAAGTGGCTTATTGGGTTGGCCCTTTTATTTAATTTAATAACACTTGTGTCAACTATAACTATTCAAATACCTATTCAAATTGAACTTGATAAATATTATTCTCTTGAACTAATTGATAGACTTATTTCAACAGATTTTATGTATAGAAGAATCCCAATGTTGTTGTTGGCTATAGTAAATTTTATCATGTTATTAAAGGTGGTGAATCATTCTACTAATAAGCCAAGTGCTTCAATTTAAGACTATATTGCTTACTATGACTAGGTTTTAGTATTGTCAGCAGCCCAAATCATGAAAATACCTTTGTATCGAAGCTTCGGGCTTTTGTTTAAAATATGTTGCATTGATAAATGTTTTTTTCAAACATTTTTGGCTACTTTTGGAAAAGAAATGAGAGTTTTTAGAAAGCAATTATTTACTTTGCGTTTTTACTTAGGTGACAGTGATAATAAATGGTTAATTCTAAAAAACGGGCATTTAAAAAAGTAATATAAAAAAACCAACTTATTAAGTTTGCAAATGTAACCTGACGGGCAGTAAAGCACTTTTACCAAACCATTACCGGGAACCAATCAATCCAAAACCCTAAATAACAAATTTTCAATAAACTGATATGTAAATTCAGAATTATGATTTGTGGATACATCCGTTAGTTTTGGCAAATTAATGCTGAAATATTGCTGATGATGAGAAGATTCTATAATGGTAGTACTCAGAGACCTTGGAAATTTATATGCAGGATTATACTCCGAAATGGCTTCGGCTATTTTAGCACACAAGTCTTTGTATGGCTTAAACTGTTGATTTTTGTTAATTTCTGCCACATTTTTGACCATATAAACTTTGCTGCTTTCAGTTATAGCAATTTGACTAAGATATTTTTTATTATTATCGAAAGTACTGCTACTTTCAGCCAATTCGTGGGTGAGTAAGTGAATGATAATTTTTAGCCTTTCCTTTTTGTCTGTTACATTTTCCAGCTTGAATGTCACCAAAAATTCCATGTATGACCAATACCAATTAAGAATATAAAGCAAAAGTCGATATTTATTTTCAAAATAACGATATATGGTGGCTTCAGTGCTGGATATTTTTAGAGCTAATTTTTTGAAAGTAAATTGCTCAAAACCTATTTCATACATCAAATCTATTGCACTTTTAACCATTTGCTTGCCTACTTCGCTACTCTCGGGATTTCGCAAATAAATTTTTTCGTTTATATCAAACTTTACTTGAAAATGCATGTTTACAAAAGTTTAGACAAAGATAGTATAATTCTTCTATATAGTAGTAATAGTATATTTAATTAAATTATAACATTATTTTGAGATAGTAATACTATTTTATAAATTAGTTTTTATATCTTTGTGCTCTAATATAAAAATATAAGACATGAAAAATCTGTTTAAAGAAATTAAAAACGATTTGCCGGCAAGCATAGTAGTATTTTTTGTGGCCGTTCCACTATGTCTTGGTATTGCTTTAGCATCTGGCGCTCCTTTGTTTGCAGGCATTATAGCAGGTATAGTTGGCGGTATTGTGGTTGGTTATGCAAGTGGCTCTTCGCTCGGGGTAAGTGGTCCGGCAGCTGGTTTGGCAGTTATTGTTCTTTCGTCCATTGCTTCTTTGGGTGGCTCATGGGAAACTTTTTTGATGGCTGTTGTTTTAGCCGGATGTATACAACTCAGTTTAGGATATTTGAAAGCAGGATTCATTGCTTACTTTTTTCCATCATCTGTCATAAAAGGAATGCTTACAGGCATTGGTCTTTTGATAATTTTAAAGCAAATACCCCATGCCATCGGATGGGACAATGATATAGAGGGTGATCTTTCATTTGATCAGCCGGATGGACAAAATACCTTTTCAGAGATAATTTTAGCTTTTCAGAATATCTTTAGTAATGTAACACATGGCGCTGTTCTAATAGGTGTTGTATCGCTTGCCATTCTTATATTCTGGGATAAAGTGTTAAGCAAAAAACATAGAATTTTTGGTATGATAAATGGACCACTTGTTGTAGTTCTATTTGGTATTTTGATGAATTACCTCTATCAAAACGGTATTTTTAACTTCAGTTTAAATGTCAAACAAGTGGTTTCGCTGCCAGTTCCAAATTCTTTTTCAGATTTTATAGGACAATTTACCTTCCCGAGTTTTCAGGCATTGAGCAATTTTGAAGTATGGAAAATAGCGATATTAATAGCCATAGTCGGCAGTCTGGAAACTCTCTTGTGCGTAGAAGCAACGGACAAACTAGATCCTGATAAAAGGATAACACCTACTAACAGAGAATTAAAAGCCCAGGGTTTGGGTAATATTATTTCGGGTTTGATTGGTGGTCTGCCCATTACTCAGGTAATTGTCAGAAGTTCGGCAAATATTTCGTTTGGTGCCAAAACAAAACTCTCTACCATAATGCACGGCTTTTTCTTGTTGATATGTGCTATTACTATAGCAAACGTTTTGAATATGATTCCTTTGGCCAGCCTGGCAGCTATACTTTTGATGGTGGGCTACAAATTAGCAAAACCTAACCTTTTTCATCAGATGTACAAATTAGGATGGGAGCAGTTTGTGCCTTTTACAGCCACTGTTATTGGAATTTTAGCTACTGATTTGTTAAAAGGAATAACTATTGGAATGCTTTTCGGGATTTTTTATGCTTTACGTCATAGCTATAGAAACTCCTACTATAAAAAAGAAACCAAAACGTTGGAAAATGGACAAGTATTACACCATATTGAATTAGCCCAAGAAGTGTCATTTTTTAATAAGGCCAGCATAATAAATGCATTAGATGAAATCAAACCCAACTCAAAGGTGATTATTGATTGTTCTAACTCAAAGTCCATTGATTATGATGTAATTGAAGTTATTAAGAACTTTGAAATAAATGCCAAAACGGAAAATATTACCGTTGAAAAAATAAAATTCCTTGAACTGGAAAATACGTAATAGTGTTTGATGCCCAAATTGCCTTTAACTATAATTGTTTTGACCTTGATTTTGAGAATTGAATGCAACACTTACATTTGTAGTTTATTTGATTAAAGCATAAAAAAACCATTTCAAATAGATAAAACTTAGCACTTAAAATAACTGACGCATTTGAGAAATATATTTTTAGTCCTAATCATGATATCATTTTATAGTGCTGGTTTTTCCCAGAAAAGCGACATAGGGAATTGGTTTATTTATTTTGGAAATCAAAAGATAAGTAGCAAGTTTAATTGGCATAATGAGGTGCAATATCGCAATTTTAATTTTGCCGGTGACTTGCAGCAATTACTTTTAAGAACAGGAATCGGTTATAACCTTACAGAAAACAACAACAATGTTCTATTAGGATATGCCTTCATTAATACTCAAAATTATTTACCCAACTCTGATGACAAAGTCGGCACAAACGAGCATAGGATTTATCAACAGTATATCACCCGCCAAAATTTTGGCAGGGTTTTTATGCAACACCGATATAGAATTGAAGAACGATTTTTGCAAGCAGATTTTCAGATGCGGTTTCGTTATTTTTTAAGTTTCAATATTCCTGTCAACCGCAAAACGATGACTGAAAAAACATTGTATTTGTCTGTTTACAATGAAATATTCCTGAATGCCCAAAATTCCACTTTTGACAGAAACCGACTGTATGGTGCCTTGGGCTATGTCATAAATAAAAATTTCAGAGCAGAGGTTGGATTTATGGCACAAACTTTAGAAAACACAAACCGAAATCAATTTCAAATAGTATTATTTAACAATATTCCATTTAGCACAAAATAAAAATTTAAAAATTATGCGCACACACTCTAAAGAAACTCAAAGTAGTTTAACTCCTGAAACAGCTCTTCAAATTTTAAAAGAGGGTAATGACAGATTTGTAAAAAATCTGAAAACCAATCGTAACCTTTTACAGCAAGTGAATGAAACTTCTGCAGGACAGTTTCCTTTTGCCACGATTTTGAGTTGTATCGACAGCAGAACTTCGGCTGAACTAATTTTCGACCAAGGTTTGGGCGACGTTTTCAGTATCCGAATAGCCGGAAATATATTGAACGAAGACATTTTGGGCAGTATGGAATTTGCAACAAAAGTAGTAGGCACTAAGGTAATTGTTGTTCTTGGTCACACTAAATGTGGCGCTATTGTCGGGGCTTGTAATCATGTAGAAATGGGTAATTTGACCACCTTGCTCAATAAAATTCAACCTGCTATTTTCAATGAAAAAAAGACAACAGAGAACCGGGATGGGTCAAATGTTGAATTTGTAAATAATGTTACCGAAATTAATGTGCACTTAACCATCGAAAGAATAAGACGGGAAAGTCCAATTATCGCAGAAATGGAACTACACGGACAAATCAAAATTGTAGCCGGACTTTATGACGTGGATACAGGAATTGTTACTTTTTTTGATTAAAAATTGTTCACAGATTTACTCAATACCCAACGTGAAGTTTTCCCATCGCATCTGAAAATTTGAGAAAGTGCAGCAAATTAAGTGAGCAAATGTCTATTTTGATATCGGCTATTTTACTACTATATCAAAAGTTATTTCAATATCGGTTTCTCCTCCGGCATTAGCGATATTGCCGGCAGAGACTCCTGTACCGTTTTTATTTGGTTCGTGTCTTAGCGTTACTTTGAGCTTTGCTGTACCTGCACCGGTGGCTGAAACTTTTGTTGAAAGGCCCAATGGATTATTTTCACTATCTTTGTCATCATATGAGATAGTGAGCTTAGCTGCGCCGATGACTTCATAGAAAAACTGGTGATTAAGTGCTTCTTTTTTGATCTCAAGGGAGATGTCATCTACAGGATTGACCGATTCGTTTAGTACTTTCAATGTACCTGAATAGGTATCCCCAAGTTTTAAAGGGCTGGAAGTAGTGACAACAGGGGCGTTACCACCATTCCCATCGATGTCTTTAAATGTCATTACTATATCAGCGCCGCTGCCGGGTGCATCCAGCGTATAGATCAGTGTAGTGATCAGTTCTTCTTCATTAATGACTTCAGGATCTTTATTACATGATACCAACCCGATCAATAAAATTGAGAGAAGGATAAAAAGATTTTTTTTCATGATTTGAAATTTTAAAATTTATTAAGAGGTTAAAAACTAATATTAAAATTGAAATATATATTTCTGCCGATTTCGTCTGCGAAGTACCTTAATCTGTTCAGGTAGTCGCGATATCTTTTATCCCATAGATTTTCACACCTTAGGATGAGATCCAGATCTTTATGTTTTTTTGTTTTCCATTTTATTCTCAAAAATATATTGGTCAGCAGATAATCACCAGGCGGCAGAAGGAAGTCTTCCTTTTCATTTACCCTCGTTTGTGTGGAAGTATAATTGAATTCAACACCTGATTTCAATTCGTTGTACAACTTGGATTTACCCAAGGTATTTGTAAGGTTTGAAGCCGCACTCAAGGGAGGTATTCTGATAAGGCCTTGGTCGAGAGTCAGATTTTGGGCATATATGTAATTGATGGCATTGCTCCATTGTATCCGATGGGTGATCTCAATATTTGATTTGAAACTGAGACCTGCCATATTGACATCTGCATCTACGAACCGGAACACAGGAAATGCTCCTCGTATTGTCAGGCGCAATTCATCAGAAGGTTGTAAATAAATGTAATTCCAAAATCTATTGTAAAACAAAGACGCACTAATATGATGATGGTGGCTGATATGCCCATTCCATTCATTGACTATTTTAAATGATTTTTCTGCTTTCAAGTCTTTATTTCCCTCTTCGATGCCACTTACGCCCTGATGAAGTCCGTTGCTATACAACTCATTGACTTCCGGTGGCCTTCCCGTAAAAGAAATATCCAGCGAAGTAGTAAATTCTTTCGCGATATCAGTTTTAAACCCCAAATTGGCCGCGACGTTAAGAAAATTATGCTGGACGTTTCCTCCTTTTATAGAAGTCCTGAATATCCGGTAATCTCTGTACTCTGATCGCAAGCCCAGCTCCATAGGAAACGCGCCTATTTTATTTTTGTGAATGTAATATAATGCCAAATGTTGATATAAATAATCCGGAATAAGCGGACTGATTCCGGTACCGGGACGGTTGGTATTGTTATTATTTTTGTACTGTAGACCCAGAGCATAATGCTCATTTAGGTTGGATGGTTGGTGATTGAGTTGCAGATCATAATATTGACTGAATAAAGACAAGTCAAGACTGGGTATATTACTGCGCTCTCCTCTCCGTACATCGTATTCTTTCCTGATATTGGCTTGAAATGCCCCATCAAAAACCAAATTAAGTTGATCTGTAAAGTGATGTTGATGGCTGTATTTTGCCAGATGATGACTGACTACTTGCCTTGGGGCATTGATTTGATACGAAAAATGATCCTGTGTAAAAAATGGCACCTTTCTCATGAAAGATTCCTGCAGATCTGAGAGGTTACCTATGTGGGCTCCGCGCAGGATTCCTATTTCCGTATTGAAAAAACTGTAGAAAAATTTTCTGTTGGTTTTTGCAGCTAGATTGTTGCTTATCAGAAATGAAAATGATTTTTCCTGGCTTCCGGTATTTGTAAGATAATAATCAGGTGTTTTTCTATCACCACTTTTATTTAATCCCGCTGTCCATCTGGTATTGCCCAAGGATGTAGATTTTAATAATATAGACTGCAAGCCGAAGAGACGTCCGTTAGATTGTCCTAAAAGTTTGATGCTTCCATGCCAATGCGGGTCATAAGTCAGCTCATTGGGTTCTAACACAATGAGTCCGCCCAATGCTGATAGTCCGTATTTGATAGCACTTGCACCTTTATAGACAGATAATTTATCAGCGGTATTCGGGTCAATTTCGGGTGCATGGTCATTACCCCACTGTTGACCTTCTTGTGGTATGCCGTGATTGAGTATGGTAATTCTGTTGCCATATACACCATGGATGATGGGTTTGGATAGATTTGGACCCGATCTGAGCATACTCACACCGGGTACAGCCGCAAGCATTTCTGTCAGATTTTTTCCTGATAACTCCATCATCATATCTTTTGATACGACAGCCTTCATCATACCGATTTTGGACTTTTGGTCAATTCCTTTGATCACGACTTCATCCATTAGCTCATCATGATGCTCCATGATAATATTTAAGGTGGTATCTTTAATGATATCAATAAATAAACTCTTACTTTCACACCCTATGTGAGAGATAATTATATGGTATCTGCCTGCACATATATTCTTAAAACCAAAATTTCCATTATCATCCGTTGTAAGACCTTGTTGGGTCTCCTGAATAAAAACAGTCGCATATTCCAACACGTGGTTTTCATGATGATCTGTTACTCTTCCATTGAGACTGATATCACACAGCTGACCATAACTATCCCAAGAGTGAAACATTAAGATCAAAACAAGATAAAAGAAATGTGCATTTACCTTTGCCATGCCGCAAAGATATCATTATTTGCAACATTGTTGCATGTAATGATATATATTTAACTTTTCAACGTACAAATTAATTTAAAAAAAATTATAAAACTAAATCACCGACTATTTGAAATCGATCATTTCAAATGATCAAATACTACAAAAGCAGGGAGAAAAATTTAAAAAGCGCACAATCTGAGCCAGTTTCGAGCCTTTATCATCAATAAATCAAAAAAAATGTTCATACTTTTTTGAAAATCAAAGTATTGGCCTACCTTTGCAGCCCGAAATTAAAAATTATTATTTAATCCAAATTACTTCAGTAAAAAATATGAATCATTATGAAGTTAATTTCATCATCGATCCCGTACTGTCAGGTGATGAAATAAAATCGACAGCGAGCACATACGAGTCACTGCTCAAAGACCAGGGCTGCTCTATCGTGCACGTACAAGCAATGGGATTAAAGCAACTAGCTTATCCTATTAACAAAAAATCTTCAGGCATCTATTATTGTGTTGAGTTTACTGCGGCTACGGGCGCTGTGATCAGCAAAACTGAGCTCTCATTGAGAAGGGATGAACGTATCATGCGATTCCTTACGGTTAAGCTTGACAAATATGGTGTGAAGTACAATGAAGACCGAAGGTCAGGAAAAATCACTGCGTATAGGAAAAAGGAAGCAAAAAAGAAAACTTATGACACTGGAGCTCCGGTAGTAAAAGATGAGTTAGTAGCCAAAGTTCCTGAAGTGGTTACACCAGTTATAGTAGCTCCTGAAGTCATTGTACCCGTAGTAGTTGCTCCTGAAGTTATAATCCCTGAAGTGGTGGCCCCTGCAATAGTAACTCCTGAAGTTATTATTCCTGCAGTAGTAGCTTCGGCGATAGTGGCTTCTGAAGTCATTATTCCTGATGAAGAAGCTCCTGAAATAATAGCATCTGATGTTATTATTCCTGACGAAGCAGCTCCGATCATCGTAAATGAAGAAGAATAATTATTGGTTTAACCCATTTTAAAAAATAGAATAATGGCATCAAGAGACGATATAAAATTCCTAAGCAACCCAGCGATAGGACAACAGAGAAAAAAATACTGCCGTTTTAAGAAATACGGTATCAAGTATATTGATTATAAGGATTCTGAGTTTTTACTTCAGTTTATCAATGAGCAAGGCAAGCTTCTACCCAGAAGAATTACCGGCAACTCACTAAAATACCAGAAACTCGTAGCTGTAGCGGTAAAAAGATCCAGACATCTGGCTATATTACCATACGTTGCTGACTTATTAAAATAATCATTTAAAAATTTGTGTACAAATGGAAATCATTCTTTTAAAAGATATAGACACTCTGGGAGACAAACACGAAATAGTGAAAGTTAAGCCAGGATACGGTAGGAATTACCTCATTCCGCAAGGACTTGCTGTAAACGCAAATGCAGTAAATCGTAAAAAAAGAGACGGAATCATTGCTGAGGAAGATGCAAAAGAAACTGCAAGACTTGATGAATACAAGGAAATGGCAGCGAAACTAGTAGGTCAAACCCTAAAGATAGCCGTCAAAGCCGGTACTTCGGGAAAAATCTTCGGAAGCGTTACCAATGTTCAAATAGCACAGGCACTGAAAGAACAGTTGGATGTTGATATCGAACGTAAAAAAATCCACCTTCCTGAAGAAGTAAAGGAAGTAGGTATTTACACAGCTGACCTGCACCTGCATAAAGAACTGACTGCCAAAGTCCAGTTTGAATTGATTCAGGACTAATTGATTTACGATTAATTGAAAAATATAAAGCTCTGCTTCGGCAGGGCTTTTTTTTTCCGGCTATTTCGATATCCTGCTCTTTAATAAATTTCTATCTTTACCGCTTTTATTCCCAATTTAAGATGAGACAATTTAAAAGATATCTTGTTACTTCTGCGCTACCTTATGCCAATGGTCCACTTCATATAGGCCATCTGGCAGGTGCATATCTGTCGGCTGATGTATATGTAAGATTTCAGAGATTGATGGGCAAAGATATCGTTTACGTTTGCGGGTCTGATGAGCATGGCGCTGCGATTACCATCAAGGCCATGAAAGAAAAACTTGCTCCGCAGGAAATAGTAGATAAATACCACCATCTTTTCAAACAAACTTTTGAGAGAATAGGTATATCCTTCGATATGTATCATCGTACCTCCGCACCACTGCATCATGAAACATCACAGGAATTTTTTACAAAACTCTATAATAAGGGAGAGTTTGAAGAAAAAGAGTCGGAGCAATATTACGATGTAAAAGCAGGTCAGTTTCTGGCAGACAGGTATATCATAGGCACTTGCCCTACATGTGGAAATCCTGAAGCATACGGTGATCAGTGTGAAAAATGCGGAACCACTCTCAGCCCAACGGAATTGATCAATCCAATTTCTGCATTGACGGGTGATAAACCTGTGATGAAGAAAACAGTACATTGGTACCTGCCACTAGATAAATATGAAACCTGGCTAAGAAAATGGATAGACACCGGCTCACTGGATGGAAAATATCTTCACGATCCGGATGATTGGAAAAATCATGTACTGGGGCAATGTAAATCCTGGCTTGACGGAGGTCTTCAACCCAGAGCAATGACGCGTGACTTGGATTGGGGTGTAGATGTACCCCATCATATCAAGGGCCATGAAGGTAAAAAACTATATGTCTGGATGGATGCCCCCATAGGGTATGTATCATCTACCAGACAATGGGCAACTGATAATAAAAAGAACTGGAAAAAATACTGGCAGGATGATGACACCGCGCTAATCCATTTTATTGGAAAAGACAATATTGTTTTTCATTGTATCATTTTTCCGGCTATACTTCGGGCACATGGAGATTACATTTTACCTATCAATGTACCCGCCAATCAGTTTATGAATCTGGAAGGACGAAAAATATCCACCTCCCGCAACTGGGCGGTCTGGGTACACGAGTATCTGGATGAAATACCTGACAGACAAGACGAATTGAGATATACTATGATAAAAAATATGCCGGAACAAAAAGACAGTGAGTTTACCTGGAAAGGATATCAGGATGCTGTTAATAATGAGCTGGTAAATAATGTGGCTAACTTTGTTAACCGGGTTGTAGTGTTGACCCATAAATATTATGATGGAAAAGTACCGGGTTTTGATGAAAGTATAGACATCATAGGTCCGGAAGATAAATATAACGCTTCATACCATGATTCAGAGTTGCTCAGATTGTTTGATGATATCCAGGAAATGTGCGATCATATCAGAGCATTTGACTTCAGATCAGGGCTGAAATTACTCATGGATATATCTACTAAAGGAAACCAGATACTTCAATTTAACGAGCCATGGAAAACTATCAAAGATGAGCCGGAAACCATAAAAGTAGTGCTGAACCTTTGTTTGCAGTATGTAGCCGCTATAGGGGTGATCAGCAGGCCTTTTATGCCATTTACATCAGATAAAATCAGAGTACTGCTCAATCAAAAACCAATCATAGAAAAAGGAGAGCTCAAAAAACTTTTGGATACACTCGCCGAAGGAGAACCAGTATTGAAAAAAGGACATAAAATAGGCGAACCTGTTCATCTGTTTACCCGAATCGATGATACAGTTATAAAGAATCAAATGGACAAACTGGCTGCAACTGATATAAATAAAGGCCCAAATGCTTTTGTTGAGCCTGAAAAAAGGCAAACTCCCGATTTGAAGCCTGAGATCGCCTATGATGATTTTGTAAAGATGGATATTCGCACAGCTACCATCATTCATGCTGAAAAAATAGAAAAAGCTGATAAGCTACTGAAGTTAACCCTTGATCTTGGGTTTGAACAAAGAACTGTTGTATCCGGCATTGCAGAACACTTTGCTCCGGAATCTATTATTGGTAAAAGGGTAAGCTTACTGGCTAATCTCGCTCCCCGAAAAATGAAAGGGGTGGAATCCCAGGGTATGATACTCATGGCTGAAAACAGTAGTGGAAAACTAAGTTTTATCAGTCCGGATGATGATTGGGATAACGGACAAATAATAAAATAATGGTAGCAACTGATACTATATTAAAAAATCACAACCTCAGGGTGACGCCTTTCAGAACCGAAGTACTTTCATTATTTGCTAATGCGGGTAAAGCACTTTCATCACAGGAACTTGAGGCCCGACTGTATGATGCAGACAGAATTACTCTTTATCGTACCATCAAAAGTTTTGAAGAGAAAGGTATTATACATAAAGCCATTGACGGCACACTTACACAGAAATATGCTTTGTGTGAAGCTGAATGCAATGAGCACCATCATCACGACGAGCATGTACATTTTCATTGCGACAAATGCGAAAATACTTTTTGCCTGGATCATATATATGTTCCGCATGTTCAGTTACCATCGGGTTTCACAGTAAAAAAGACAAATATGGTGGTAAGTGGAGTATGTGAGAAGTGCCTTAAGGATTGATATCGTAATTTAGATCTCCATTCAATCAATATATTTTCTGCACTTCGAAAGATTACGTATATCATTTTGTTGCAGTACAACTAGAACAGCTTGTCGATTTTCTTTTTATGAATAGCCTGCATCGCCATGACACCACAGGCGTCGACGACTTTTAATAATCCGGCAAATTTAGGATTGGTGGTTTGACCGGATGCAAACCTGGCATAAATCTGTTGTGCAATTACCGCAAGCTTGAGCATACCATAGGCATAGTAAAATACTCCATTGCCGGGATCTCTCCCTGATTTGAGCGAGTATGACTGGAGCAATCCTTCTCTTGATGCATTACCCGGTAGGGTGGTAGGACTCAGTTTGATGCTTTGAATCCAGTCAGGGTCATCTTCATTGATCCAGTAACCCAGTGAGCTTCCCAGATCCATAAGCGGGTCTCCGATAGTGCTCATTTCCCAGTCCAGGATGGCTCTGATATCATTGGTTTTTCGGTCAAGAATCAGGTTGTCATATTTAAAATCGTTGTGAATAAGAGTACTGCCTGAAGTTAATGGAATGTGGTCATTGAGCCATTGTATGAGATTTTTTATAGAGAAAATATCATCAGTTTTTGCATTCAGATATCTTTTTGTCCACCCGGTTATTTGTCTTGTCGGATAGTTTTCTGCCATTCCCAGTTCTCCGAGACCATATTGTTTATATTTGATATTATGAAGCGAAGTAAACTGATCAGTAAATACATTGAAGATAGTACTCATATCCCCAGGCGATGGGTAGTTTGCAGGCGATATTTCTGCTCTTAATATCCAGCCATCAACATACTCCATAAGATAAAAATCAGACCCAAGGATATCATGATTATTGCAAAAATGGACAGTTTTGGGCACTCGGATTTCCGATGGATATAAGGCTGTCAGGATGTTATACTCTCTTGACATATCATGACCTGCTTTGATATTTACTCCTTTGGGGGGCTTGCGTAAAACAAGATACTGAAGGTCATTTATTTTCAAAAGATAGGTAAGATTAGAATATCCTCCGGAAAACTGAAGGATCTCCAGACATTCTATTGCAGTACCAATAATAACTGATAGGTAAGGAACCAAATTATCAATGTTGAGTTCTTCCCCTTCTCTTACTTTAGACGTTTCACCCATATTATACCTTATACTTCTTAAGAATCTCTTTAGCTACCCTTGATTTATGTACTTCATCCGGACCATCATAAATACGAGCCCCTCTTTCATGTCTGTACCACCATGAAAGTAAAGTATCATCCGTGATGCCGAGCCCTCCATGTGTTTGGATTGCTCTGTCGAGAACACTTTGGAGCACATTTGCAACATAAAATTTGATGATTGATATCTCAACTTTGGCTTTTTCCTGACCGTACAAATCAATTTTTTCGGCAGCATCCAATACCATCAGTTTGGCAGCATTAATTTCCGCTCTTGACTCAGCAATCCAGTTTTGAATGGTTTGTTTTTCTGCCAGTACTTTGCCGGGTGATGTTTGTCTTCTCATGGCGTATCGGCACATCATATCAAATGCACGCTCACAGATACCCAGCCACCTCATACAGTGGTGGATTCTACCTGGACCAAGTCGGGTTTGAGCTATCAGGAAACCTGCTCCTTTGGCACCGAGTAAATTGGTTATATGTGTCTTACAATTTTCATATTTTATCTCACCATGGGTAAAGTATCCTGAGCCCGTTTCTCCCATGATAGGTATGTTTCTGACTAAATTAAAACCGGGGTTGTCCGTACTGACTATGATCTGACTTGTCCTTCTGTAAGGGTCAGGGTTGTCAGCATCCGTGACCACCATAACGATAGCAAACGCAGCACTATCTGCGGCTGTAGTAAACCATTTATGACCATTGATTATGTATTCATCTCCTTCTTGGACAGCTAGAGTATGGATTAGTAATGGATTTGACCCTGCATTTTCTGGCTCAGTCATTGAAAAACAACTCGTAATTTTTCCATCAAGTAATGGTTTCAGGTACTTTACTTTCTGCTCTTCGGTACCGAAATCCATGAGTATTTCCATATTTCCTGCATCAGGAGCCTGACAGTTAAAAACATAATGTCCCAGAGGGCTCATACCCAGAATTTCACTCACCATACCATGCTCCTTGTTTGAAAGTCCCAAACCACCATATTGTGACGGTATTTGTGGACACCACAAGCCCATGGATTTTACCTCCTGTCTTAAAGAGTCAAGAATGGGTTTCGCACGATTCCATTCCATCTTTATGACATCCATTTCTATCGGAAACAATTTTTCTTCCACAAATTTTCGGACAGAGACCAAAATATCAGTTAGCTTACTGGAGGATATAGTAGGTGATTGATGCTTCATGTGTAAATATATTTAATGCCAAATGTAAGTTTAATTTTGTAAAAAATAATTTATAAAACGGAGTATCATTGTAGATCTAACAAATTTGTATCATAGTGTGGCCACAAAGCAACATTTGTTTATATAGCGTTATCCATTTTTGATTTTACCTGATAGTTACTGTAGTAGTAAGAAAGGATAGACACTTCTATGAGTGCCGGCAAAAAGTTCTTAAGACTTATTTTTCCTACTCGAAATGACACTTAAGCAATTATTCATAAGTTACTTTTATTTCGAAAGCCACCTTACACGTAGCACAGTCCAGAGTGATTGTGGCAGGTTTTCCTTTGACTACATCTTTCAGCATATACGAGATACCGCCCATGACTTCAGATGAGGTGTCGTCCTTATCTAACAGAAAAAAGGCTATTGCCTTGTCATAAGTTTTCATCGACAACTTGGGCAAAATCAGAGTAAAATCATGCTCCTGGTTGGTATATGCACTGATTTTTATTGCGTCACTTGTCCACAATAACTGGTCGGCTGAGTTATCGGCCTTTAATGTATACAACGCAGGGTAAATATCAGGATTGGTTCCGTCAGCATCCCATTTAGTCCCATCCGCTTTATTTGCAGGTAACTTCAAAACTTTGATAGCCGTAACATTGACAGCCTTGGGCAGCGACTCTGTTTCGCAAAGCGAGCCTTCAAAACCATTCGGGCATTGGCACTTTCCATCTGAGCAAGTTCCGCTATTTTTACAGACCACTCCTTCACATGGATCTGATTTTGAACATGAAAACAGGAATAGTAAAAAGAAGAATAGTAAAACAGATAATCTTTTCATCATGTTTTAATTTTATTTTTACAAAAATATAACATATCTCTTATAGTTGCAAAAATAAATTATTAGGCTAGCTTCACGCTACATGCAATTAAGAGTTAAGTTTTTATACTCAAATCAATACTGGTCGGTAATACTTTTCAAAACGTAAAATGACTTTTCACTGCATGTTTTCGTCATTATGGAGTTCTATTTAACAAAAATCAGATAAGCGTCTTTTTGATACAACAGCACACAATGTCTCAGGATTATGTCAATTTTCATTACATAATGACTAAAAGATATTGACAATTGTGAAGAAGGGAATATATTGGTAAAAAGTTATATATTTGCAGTATTTTGCTATAAAATGATCATTAAAAATGATAATTGATACAGATATTAGATTGGGTGATTGTAAAAATATTTTAAAACAGTTTCCAGATAATACGGTAGATTTAATTTTTACATCACCACCTTATGCGGACCAAAGAAAAAACACTTATGGTGGAATACATGTAGATAATTATGTAGAATGGTTTTTGCCTATTTCAGAACAACTTTTAAGAGTTCTTAAACCTACAGGCACTTTTATTTTGAATATTAAAGAAAAAGTTGTTGATGGAGAAAGAAGTACCTATGTTATGGAGCTGATCCTTGAAATGCGAAAACAAGGTTGGCTTTGGACAGAAGAATTTATTTGGCACAAAAAAAACAGTTATCCAGGCAAGTGGCCTAATCGATTTAGAGATTCGTGGGAAAGGTTGATACAGTTTAATAAAGAAAAAAAATTTAATATGTATCAAGATGAAGTTATGGTACCAATGGGCGATTGGGCGAAAACTAGGCTTAAAAATCTTTCTAATACTGATAAAATTCGTGATACATCAAAAGTAGGTAGTGGTTTCGGTAAGAATATATCAAACTGGATTAACCGAGAAAAAGCATATCCATCAAACGTACTTCATTTAGCTACAGAATGTAATAATAAAAACCATAGTGCTGCATTTCCAGAAGGATTACCTGAATGGTTTATAAAACTTTTTACACAACCTGGCGATGTTGTATTAGATCCTTTTATGGGTTCTGGCACGACAAATTTAGTTGCTCAACGAATAAGTCGAAATTCAATCGGTATTGAAATTTTGGAAGAGTATTATTCTATGGTAAGAGAACAGATTGTTTTAAAAAAGTTTGTATTATTTGAAACAGAAACTATTTATGAAAGCATTAAAGTTAACGGAAGTCACTAAATATGTTGAAGATAATATAGGTACTTTTCACCAAAAAAGAATTGAACGATTGAATGGCCTCAAATTAAAAACAGTTCTTAAAAAGAAAAATCCCTATTTATTTAAAGCAAAACATATTCTAACAGCAAGTGAAATTGTAAAAAGTATTACAGATGCATTTATATCATCAAATGAAGAGACTATTTTTGGTGATTGGCTTGAAGGATTAGCTATTTTCATTAATCAAAAAGTTTATGGTGGTAAGAAATCTGGTATACCAAATATTGATTTGGAGTTCGACAAAAATAATGTAAGATATATTGTTAATATTAAATCAGGACCAAATTGGGGTAATAGTAGTCAAATAAAAAAATTAAAAACTGATTTTAAAACTGCTGTCAGAACACTAAGGACCAGTAATTCAGGTCTTACTATTATTTCTGTAAATGGATGTTGTTACGGGATAGACAATGTACCTGACAAAGGTGATTATTTTAAGTTTTCTGGTCAAGAATTTTGGGAATTTATTTCCAATAATAAAAATTTATACATAGACATTATTGAACCACTGGGTTTTAAATCAAAAGAACGAAATGAAGAATTTATGGTGTCATATTCACGAATGTTGAACAAATTCACAAAAGAGTTCATTCAAGATTTTTGTTATGAAAATGGTGATATTGATTGGAATAAATTTGTTCAATTTAATTCCAAAATGAGAGAATAATACTAGCTGATAAAATAGCTAAAATTACAGTTACCCTATCAGTAAGTCGTTATTTAGGTTAGGTTCAATATCAGCACCTGCCATTATTAAATTCAGTACCTTTGCCGCAAAATTGAATATGAGTCATAATACATTTTCTACATTTACAGACATCAGTACATTAGGAGAGTTTGGACTCATTGAAGCTCTGACGAAAGAACACCCTATTGAGCAGCCTTCTACTTTGATGTCTGTGGGTGATGATGCAGCAGTCGTTAAAAATACCGGCGAAGTGACCGTCATTTCTACAGACATGTTGGTAGAGGGAATTCATTTTGACCTTATGTACACCCCTTTAAAACATTTGGGGTATAAATCAGTGGTAGTAAATCTCTCTGATATTTATGCTATGAATGCTGAACCTTCTCAGATTACGGTTTCTATTGCTATTTCCAGTAAATATAGTCTGGAAGCTATGAAGGAGCTTTATGAAGGTATATATACAGCCTGTAAAATGTATCATGTGGATCTTGTAGGTGGTGATACTACGTCTTCTCCCAAAGGTATGGTCATCAGTATCACGGCTATCGGGCAGGCTGCCGAAGGCGATGTGGTATATAGAAATGGGGCTAAAAAGGGAGACATCATTTGTGTGACCGGTGATCTGGGGGCTTCATATCTGGGGTTGCAGATTCTGGAACGAGAAAAACAAGTGTATCTCGCTCATCCCGGTGTGCAACCGGAACTGGAAAAAAATCAATATCTGATAGAAAGACAACTTAAACCCGAAGCTCAGGCAGGTGCGATAGCATATTTTCGTAAAAATAAAGTTAAACCTACGGCTATGATCGATATATCTGATGGGCTGGCAAGTGAGATCATTCATATATGCAGGCAGTCAGGTACTGGTGCCTTTATTGAAGAAGGTAAAGTGCCCATCCATCCTGATACTGAATTGACAGCTATTGAGTTTAAACTGGATCCTATCACATGTGCACTACACGGAGGCGAAGACTATGAACTTCTATTTACCATTGATGAAAAAGATCTTGACAAGATCCGTTTTATGCCGGAAGTATTTATCATTGGCGAAATCACTGACGAAGCAGATGGGATAAAACTTCATACTACGGGCGGCAATCTGTATGATATTACTGCCCAGGGATGGAATCATTTCAAAGAAAACAGTTAAAAAAAGCGGACAAAGTTCCCGAAGAGCTTTCTCCGCTTTTTTACCAATTGCTATTCTTAAATTTTACTTTATTATCTTTGGCTGCAAGGATACAAAAGATTTTTCCAGATTGATCATATCTCTGAGTATGTACAATGTCTCTTCCAGATAGATATCTTTTTTAAGATCTTTGATAAATTCATTGTTTTTTGCAACATTTGACTCAGCCATATTAATTTTTTCCATATCAGATGGTATATTTTTTATTTCTATACCTAGAATTTCATTTTTAAAAAGCTTTTCAAACTTTTTACTATCCAGATCTTTTTTATCTACCATAGATCTGTAATCACTGATCTTAAGGGGCCACTTTGTTTGATCTCTATTTTCTTTAATCTGAGCGGCACTTTCCAATACGAGTTGAAAATCTTTGCTTTCTGAAACACGTTTTTTGCTGTTTTCGATGAGTTTTTGTTTGTTTTCAATCAATACAACATTTTGTGAATAGGGCACTGAAGCAATTTCAGTCCATTCTAATGGATTGTCATAATCCTTTTCACCTGTTTTGATGTAGTGGTAGGTGTCAGGCAAAATAATGTCAGGTATCACCCCTTTCAATTGAGTTGAGCCGCCATTTATGCGATAAAATTTCTGAGTAGTCATTTTCACATTTCCTAGGGGTTTAAATTCATCGTATCCTCTTATTCCCCTATCAAGGTCATAAAATCTCTGTACAGTACCTTTACCAAAGGTGGAATTGCTGCCTATAATGATAGCTCTGTTGTAATCCTGCATCGCTGCAGCAATTATTTCGGATGCTGATGCGCTAAACTGATTTACCATGATAACAAGCGGACCTCCGTATAATACACTTTTGTCTTTATCGACATGAAGATAAGGTTTGCTCTCCCTACCTTTCACCTGCACGATTGGTCCTTCTTCAATAAAAAAGCCGCTCATATCTACTACGTCATTCAGCGAACCACCACCGTTATTTCTCAGATCCAGTATAATACCATTTACCTGCTGGCTTTTAAGTTTTCTGATTTCTTCAGCAACATCAATGGCGCATGAGTTTCCACCCTCAGTCTCAAAAGATGAGTAGAAATTAGGCAGGTGTATATATCCGATATTTTGTATTTTACCAGGTATATTAAGTGTTACTGATTTAGCTTTTGAATCTTCCAGTTGGACTTCATCTCTTTCTATTGAGACATCTGTTACTGTATTATCCTTTTTTCTTACCGTCAGAATGACAGTAGTGCCTTTTTTTCCTCTTACCAGCTGAACCACGTCATCTACTCTCATACCGGCAATATCTACTACTTCCTGCCCTTTTTGCCTTACCTTGAGTATGATGTCATTATCGTCCAGTTTTTTAGTCTTCCACGCAGGACCTCCCACGACTATACTATACACTTTGGTATAATCTCCCTCAGTGGTCAATCTGGCACCGATACCTTCCAACTTACCACCCATATTAATATCAAAATCCTGTTTTTCTTTAGGGCTGAAATAATCAGTGTGTGGATCATAATAATTGGCAATGGAACCCAGGTATATTTCCATACGATCGCTCCTTCTGAGCTTACCCAATCTGTCAAACCAGTCATTAAACCTCTTTTTTACATCTTTAAGCGCATCCACTTTCAGTTCATCTTCAGTTTTATTTCCTTCTTTATTTTCCTTGCCGTTCTGATCTTTTACCAATTGTACCCACTTACTCATTACCTCAAACTGTACAATACTTTTCCATTGAGCTTTTAATTCAATATCATTTTTAGCATAGAGTCTTTTATCGGTATCTGTTTCGATCAAATCTCCCTTACTGAAATTCATAGGGGCGTCGATGACTTCGGTAAAATAGATTTTAGCTTTGGAGATACCTGCATCCAGCATAGGGATAGATGCATTAAAAAATTCGAAAGTCCGGTTATTGACCTGATCATCTACCATTAGCTCGAAAGATTTGAGCTTATCAATATCCTGTTGCGTAAAAAATCGTTTTTGTCCGTCAACCCTTTCAAGATATGTTTTGTACACAAAGCCTGAAAATTGATTATCGATTTCTTTAGGGTTCAAGTGAACGTACTTTATCGTTTCTACTATTCCTTGTAACACTAAAGCTTCTTTATCATTTACCGGTGTTCCTGAATTGAAATTTTTTACAAAAAACAAACCAAAAAGAACCGCAATCACTAATGAACTTCTTAATACCATCTTCTTTAATTTTTCTGAACTCATTAAATAAATTAAAAATTTTAATTCCTAAATCATTTTTGTCAGCACAGCTACATTATGATTTTGATTCAAATATCTGTTTTAAAACTCAATTTATATTCAAAGATATTAAAACCAAGGCTGTTTTAACAAAACTATAACTACAAAATAGACCAAGTATTGTTTTTATCAGACGATTTAAATTAGTTACCTGCTGCGGTAATCATTTCCGATGTAAGTTTTTCAATAATGTATGCTCCGGCTGTAGGGTCTGTAACAAAATTAAAACCGCTTTCTTCTTTCAGTATGTTGTGGATATTCATACATAATCTGGCCATCTCACTGTCATGACCGTAAGGTATCCCAAAAGCAACATCTGCCATGCCCATGTATGCGGACATAATTAAGTAATTGGAAATAATTAGTGGATGAATATCAGCGCCATCAAATGCAGATGGATTTATGACAGTCATTATATATACATCCGCTGACCCTGCCATCTTTCTTATTGCCCTGAGTTCGGCGATCTGGGCAAGGAAGTCCTTCTTTAGTTCTACGGATATGTATACTTTTTCAGTACTTGCTTTACTTTTAAGGTGATGTGACACTTTGTTCATACGAATGGCAAAACTTTCATCGTACGATAATATGATCGAATTGGAATTACTTATCAGGATAATATCAGTTTTTTTGTCACTATAATGTTGGGTCAGGTAGCGGTTTACTTCCTGTTTTACCTTTTGTTGGTCTTCACAATACAATATTACAGTTATCATATCGAGATAAATACCTTCAAAAAGGGCAAAAATGTCCGTATCATAACTCAAATCAAATGCCAATACTTCAGCACCATGATGTAGCATTTGAACTGCCTTTTTGTTGGATTCTTCTACTGATTTGTCCAGAATTTTTATTCCCGCCAGTGTTTTCGGACCTTCTATGGATTCTTGTAGTATCACTTCTTTATCAGTAATAAAAGGGCTGAACGACATGCCGTCTTCTACTTTATACACTAAATCTTCTGCGTCTAACTTACCTTTTATGTCTAGATTTGCTTTGGCTACCCACTCTTCCCTGTTTACTTTTTTGAAATTCTGTACCAAACTCATAATATATATTTTTTCTCACACAAAACTACTGAATAGTTTTTTAAGAATTTTTAATTTTTTACATGATTGAAGAACAATTTAATAAATATTAGTAATCAAAACAGTATTTTTATTGATTCTAAATAAAAATAATGGAATGATATTAAACTATACTATTTCCATAGTGTTTAAACCACTAAAATAAAAAATATGGAAGCAGTTAAAAGTCCTGTGATGTTATATACTGAGCAGACACCCAATCCTGAAACACTCAAATTTGTTACAAATAAAATGCTATATCGAGGTACTGCTGACTTCAAAGAGGAAGGTATTGCCAACGAATGGTCGGAGTTGGCTTCTGCATTATATAAATTTCCTTATGTCAGAGGCGTATATATCTGTAATAATTTTGTGACCGTAACCAAGGAGTTTAATTATGCTTGGGAGGATATCATGCTTCAACTCAAGGAGTTTATAAAAGCATACGTTACGGAGGATAAGTCCATAATCAATGAAGGATTCGAGTCTGCTATGGCTGAAATGGAAGCCAAATCATCAGAAAATATGTATACCGGCGAGCAAGGCGAACTGGTCAAAAAGATAAAAGAACTGATCGACACGTATGTAAAACCTGCCGTCGAAATGGATGGTGGAAATATAGAATTTAAATCATACGAAAAAGGAGTCGTCACCGTCATACTGCAGGGGTCCTGTAGTGGATGTCCTTCATCCACGGTAACTCTCAAATCAGGTATCGAAGGTATGCTTAAGCGTATGGTACCTGAAGTGACGGAAGTAGTATCGGAGATGGGATAAGTTTCTTTATTTAGTTTTAATTTCAGCTGGATTCTAATGTTAACGTCAAACAGACTTCTGGGCTGACAAATCCTTTGATAATGCACTTTGTGCAAGTGTAACAAACGGCAAATTAGTTTCAAAACAGAAATAATTAAAATATGACAGAAGCCATTATTCCTTTACTATCCCTGATTGCTCTTGAAGTAATACTCGGCATTGACAATATTATTTTTATTTCGATTCTGGCAGACAAGTTGCCTGAGCAACAAAGAAATAAACTTCGCTATTGGGGAATAGGGTTAGCTATGGCCATGAGATTAATTCTTTTAGCCTTCATTGCATGGATATTAAAACTAGACAAAACCCTTTTTACTCTTTTCGAGACTGATTTTTCAGGCAAAGGTTTAATACTAATTTTCGGTGGACTTTTCTTAATTTATAAAAGTACCAAAGAAATTTATCATAAAACTGAAATTACTAATGAAGACACACCAAATATTCCAAAAAACTACACATTTAATAAACTACTCACAGAGGTAATAATATTAGATTTGGTTTTCTCAGTGGACTCCATAATTACTGCGGTTGGTATGGTGCAAGAAATCTGGATTATGTACACTGCAGTAATTGTGACGGTGATAATCATGCTGATTGCATCAAAACCAATTAGTGAGTTTATCCAGAAACATCCATCCTTTAAGGTATTAGCCTTATGTTTTTTAATGATGATTGGCGTTTCACTTTTAGCGGAAGGCTTTAATTTTGAAATTCCAAAAGGATATATTTATTTTTCAATGGCATTTGCATTTTTAGTTGATGTAATACAAATGAAAACAGTAAAGCATAAGTAATACAGAATTGATGCCGACAGATTTTGTATAAGAAAAATAAATATCTGAAGGAGTATTGGCATAGGCTGTATTCCAAATAAATAATACACCTAAAATTAACAAAATTAGATGTAACGATAGGTTTAAAGCCATTTCCCACGATAGGTATTAGCAGATTTTCTTTAAATCTACAGTTTATTCATTTGCGCAAAGTCTGACGTTTCGTATTTATACTTTTACTATTATTCCCTTCCTATCCAATATCCAGGCAAACACCCAAATAAACATGACAAAAGACAAAGCGAGTAAAAAAGAGCCTAAATAGTCTCCGAAAGTGGTCTGATAAACATTGGTGTACAGCCAGCCGTACAATTTTTTATCTCCAATCGAGATCAGGTTCATGGTTTTTACAAATAGCCCCGATAACGCAAAGCTTACAAGAGGATTCTGACCAAAAGCTTTAAAAACGTAGGTCCATTTTTGAAAACCCTGTATATCTATGATCCATACCATCAAAGCCAGGAAAAGCATCGCCAGTCCACCTGCATACAAGACGTAACTACTACTCCATATCGGCTTATTAATAGGAAATCCCAGAAATGACCATAGATATCCTCCTGCAGTACAAATGATTCCAAACATCAGTAACCACTGAATTTTTTTATTTATATCGGGATTTGCCAATAAGTTTTTTCCGGTAATATAACCGAGGATAATGGTGCCCACAGCGGGAAGCGTGCTCAAAAGACCTTCGGGGTCAAAAGGTATTCCGTAACCTTTGTATATATGTGATTCGCCAAAAAGAGCCAGATCGATGGTCCTGACCAGATTTCCTTCCAGCGTAAGTGCCTGGTCTCCGGCACTAAGCAAAATAAGCCAGTAAGAAACCAGGATACCTGCCAGCAACCACCAGAGATGTTTTTTGTTAATAAAGGTAATCAAAACCCCTGCGAGCATAAAAGAAAGCCCTATGCGCTGCAAAACACCAAACAATCTAAGATCAGCAATATTTTTGGTGAAGAATGGAAACCAATTGAGCAGCAGACCGATCAAAATGATTTTAAGACCTCTTATCACGGCTTTATTTACCCATTCTTTTTTTGGTGCATTTTCAAATTTTGCGTATGAAATAGCCATAGAAACGCCTACAATAAACATAAAAAAGGGAAATACCAGATCCGTAGGTGTACATCCATCCCATGGGGCATGTTTCAAAGGAGCATATACATAACTCCAGCTACCAGGAGTATTGACGATGATCATAAAAAAGATCGTCATCCCCCTAAATACGTCTAATGATAATAAGCGTTGGTTCATCGTACTTTGATTATTGGTTAGATGGCTTAAAATTAATAAAATGTAATGTATTTTGGTTAGTTTTTAAACCTTATTTTAATCAGGAAACTATTCCACCCTTAAGATTCCTCTCAGTCTGATATCTTTGGATGATGCACCGATCATAATCCGAAAATCTCCGGGTTCTACTTTTTTTTTGCATATTAATATTATACATCATTAGGTGTTCGCGTGTGATATTAAATGTCACTTTTGCTGATTCTCCCAGACCGAGATGGACTCTCTCAAAACCCTTGAGTTCCATCACAGGCCTTGCAAGAGAAGCCAGTTCGTCCCTAATGTACAACTGAACTACCTCATCACCGGCGTAACTTCCCGTATTGGTTATCTTACAACTGACGGTTACCGTTTCTTCCTGCTTGATGACAGATTTGCTCAAATTCAAAATTTCATCATTTGATTAGCGCTGGAAAATTGAAACATGCTTTTATAAGCTACTTCAAGCAGTTTTCTTTAAGGGTATTTGGGAACCAATATTTTGCCTTCATCGCTGAGAAGCTGATGATAGGTATCATGTTGTAAAATGCTTGCAATGCTATACGGTTGACCGTTTATAATTACAGTATCATAAACCAGTCTGATTCCGTGACTATAATCGACATAATTTGCTCCATGCCCATTATATAGAGGTTGGATAGGATTGCCGTTTGTATAGTGCCATCCATATATTACGACCCTGTTGTTGGGTGTATTAATGTAAATTTTATTTGAAATGACGACATCTTTTTTATTACCACTCACCAGTTTACCTAATGGATGTTGATCAATAACTGCTGACCTCTGTTCCCTGACGATAAGATTATGTTGCCACATTACTGGAATAGTCGTCATGGCAGGACTTGGAGCTATTGGTGAAGGCTCTAATTTTACTTCGGCACTATTCCATATCTGATCCACCATTTTTTTTGTCGGCAAGCTGCAGTGTATTGTATCACATAGTTTTCCGGCAAGTGATGGTGTCATGGGCATGATAAAATAATCTGTATCACTGCCGATAGATACGTATTCAGGAATCACATAGTAGGTGACCTGATATGTGTGTTCATCAATGCTTTGGTGAAAAGAAACAGGAATGAATTTTCGCTGGAAATCCGGAATGTTACCGCTTATCACCTGTCGATAGATGGCATTTTCTCTGTCATGAAGCTGATAGTCTATTACACTTGCTGCAAAATCACTTCCTGACAATGACAATTCTGGTCGTTTTGGCAAGTCTATGGATTGAGAACATAAACCTATTGGAATCTGAAAATAGAGCAAAAGTATAACTGAATAATTCATCATTTTAAAATTATAATATCTTCAGGATCCCCCTCAACCTGATATCCTTTGAAGATGCACCTATCATTATACGAAAATCACCGGGTTCGATCACTTTTTTCATTTTAATGTCGTACATCTGAAGGGCTTCACGGGCAATTTCAAATGATAGCGTTTTGGATTCTCCGGGCAGAAGGGGGGTTCTTTCAAATGATTTTAATTCCATCACAGGTCTTGCTACAGAAGCAAGTTCATCTCTGATATACATCTGCACTACTTCATCACCGGCATAACTTCCTGTGTTGGTCACTTTACATGTGACGGTCATAGCTTCTTCAGCATTGATCGATGATTGACTCAGTTTCAAATCACTGTACTTGTAAGTTGAATAACTCAATCCGTATCCAAAAGGGAACAACGGTTGTCCTGTGAGATTGACATAGTCGTCACCTCTGCCTGTCGGCTTATGGTTATAGACCAAAGGCAATTGCCCCTCGAATACGGGAAAAGTGATGGGTAACCTTCCAGCCGGATTATAGTTTCCGAAAAGTATGTCAGCAATGGCATTTCCACCTTCTTCGCCGGCATACCAGTTATGCACGATGGCGTCAGCTTTATCTATCCAATTATTCATAGTGATAGCTGACCCACCAGTAAGCAAGACGATGATGGGTTTTCCTGTAGCAGCGATTTTCTGTATTAACTCTTCCTGTCTTCCCGGTAAATTGAGCAAAGCCCTGTCCTGAAATTCGCCTTCTTCAATTCCTACAGCTATTACTGCAACGTCGCTTTGGTTGGCAAGTTTTACTGCTTTGTCAATTTCGTCAGTATCCGTATCGCGTACACCCATGTTCCAGATAAGCCTGAACCACGCATTGCCCGTAGGCTCATAATATTCAATCCTGATATCGTATTCCTTATTTTTTTCAAAAACAAAATCTACTGCTTTTATTTGTCGTGTGCGTTTGGTCCAGTTGTCTATGATGAGTTTTCCATCCAAATATAAGCGATACCCGTCATTACCGTCGATACCTATTTTGTATTTTCCTGATGTTGGTGACTTCAACTTACCCGTCCATCTGACGGAATAAAAATCATAACTTAGTGTCGTAGGATCGGGTGAAAAAAGTGTCCATTGAAATTTTATCTGATCGTCGATGCGTGTGAAAGCAGCTTCACCGCTGAAACTTACATTATTAAAATATTCTCCAAGTAATCCATCGGGTTTTGTTTTGTCTTGGCTATTGAAAAGATATTGTGCTGATACAGTAACAAAATCCTGATGCGTTCGCTTACAGCCCAGAGCATATTTGATTTTTACATTATTTCCAGCTATATCTTTTAAGCCACTCAGGATAGAAATATTATTGTTTCCAGGTCCACTGTAACCACCCAAACGGACTTCATCAGCTTCAGGACCAATGACTGCAATGGATCGAATATTTTTTGAAAGGGGTAAAAGTTTATTTTCGTTTTTCAATAGGACAATGGATTCTAAAGCGGCTTTTTTAGCCAAAACCCGATGGTCAGGGTGACCACTCCATTTTTTAGCATCGTCGGGATCTGTGTAAGGATTTTCAAAAAGACCCAATTCAAACTTTTTTTTCAATACTCTATACACAGCCGAGTCTATTACTTTTTGATCAAGAGTGCCATCATAAAAAGGGGTAGAAAAAAGAGTGTCATGATCTATACTGGTCTGAAAAATGACATCAAGCCCATTGGTGATAGATTTTGTAGCAGCATCAGTATAGTCTTTTGCTGTAAAGTGCAGGACATTGGCTCCACCTGTTGCTCCGGCATCAGAGATCACGAAACCATCAAAACCCCATTCTTTTTTTAGCAGACTATTGAGCAATTCATTATGTGCTGTACTCGGGCTGCCGTCATAAGAATTGTAAGCGGTCATCACCGACCTCGATCCCCCGCGTTTAAAACAGGCTTCAAAGGGTGGAAGGTATATTTCTCTCATCAGTCTTTCATTCCAGTGGATCGGATAGCTGTCTCTGCCTCCCTCACCTACATTGGCTATAAAATGTTTGGGGGTGGTGATAATTCCTTTTTTTTCAAAAGCAGAGACAAAGGCCACACCCATTTCGGATGCCAAATATGGGTCTTCTCCGTATGTCTCTTCAGTGCGTCCCCACCTGACATCTGATGCGATATTGACTACCGGAGATAATATCTGCCGGATACCTCTGGTTTTACACTCCTGAGCAATGGCGTCAGCTACCTGATGTACCAGCTGAGGATTCCAAGTGGCTGCCAGTGCTATAGCCTGTGGAAATGCGGTTGCGCCTTCTCTCACCAAACCATGCAGTGCCTCATCAAAAGGAATAATGGGTATGCCCAGACGACTTTTTTCCTTAAAAAACTTCTGTAGATTATTTATTTTAACTGCTGTTTCATAAGCATTAGCTCCCGGACCATAGGTAAGTAATTGTTGTGCAGCATCGTCGTTTTGAACGGATGTACTTACTTGAAAACCAAAAATGCCGGACTTGTATTTATCAACCATCCCAGTAATATCACCCGGTATCATAAACAATTGCCTGAATTTTTCTTCAGGGGTCATGTGTGTCAGTAGGTCTTTTACTCTGTTTTCTACTGATGCTGAAGGATCTTTGTATATCTGGGCAAAACTTTGACTCTGAATTGTTGATAATATTAATATAAAAGTGGTTAATTTTTGCATCTCCTAACTATTTTTCCGCCAAATATACTTTAAAAAGCATCAAAATATAATGACAAATAGAATGAATCTGAAGAATAATCTTATAATGATTTTTTTTTATTTTTGTTTTATCAAAAAAAGCGGAGGCAAATCGTAAGACCCGCCACCGCTTCAGAATGAATAAGATTTTTACTCTGCTCCTAACAGAACTATTATAGTTTTACCTTTTTAGGGTTTCCATATACTTTGAAGTGTATATCTTCCGGGTTTTCGCAAGTGAGCTGCTCCTGAATATAAAAACTTGACTCATGCGTATGATCTCCGGTAATAGTCGCTTTATTTACAATAAATTTTTCGCCGTGTATATTAGCGCCGTTATTGAGAACCGCACTGATGATTTCGCCTGAGCCGGTAAGGGTGAGATATTGATTGCCATCAAGGGATATGTCGAGGTTTTTAATAGTACCTGAAATACTGATCTCAGAGTCATTGCTTCCGTTTTCTGAATCTTTGGCAAATAGCTTCAGATTATCCTGATTAAAACCTTCTATTGTGGCCGACTTTACACCATTCAGATGTATCAATTCCAGATTTGGTGTTTCAACTATTATCGTTAAATCATTGATGTCTTCAGAATTTTCAGCATTGATGGTCAACGTGCCGTCCAGATTTTTATATATAATTTTATCTACCAGTTCCTTATTACCGTTAAAAGTAATATTGGCCTTATCTCCTTTTTTGATAATAACATCAAATTCGTTTTCGATGATAATTTTATTGTAACTGCCAGCGTTTACCTCCTTTTTGTGATGGTGAAGATCATTGTATTCGAGAGAAAATACTCCATCACCTTTGATGGTCCATTTCATCTTTTCATCACTGGAATAAATCTGGTCCCAATTTATCAATTCAGAATGTCTGAGCCTACCCCTGACGCTGTTGTCAAGGATAATGTTTTTTCCTTCCGGAATATAGATGGTATAATCTATACCTTGATTTCTGTATTTTCTATCTTTCGGGATAGTCAAATATTTTGAAATACTGATTTCACTGCCATTTACTTTTAAATCATTGCCGACAAAAAGTGTGTTTTGTTGTGCATCTGTAAGTTCCTGACCTCTTGATGATATCTTCTTTTCGATATGAACCAAAGCGTCTTTTGACTTTTCAATTTGTACATTGACATCTCTGACGGCCCACTGTGTTACGTTGTCTGCAAAAAACTTGTCTGCAAAGACACCCATGGAGTGGTCCAGATCTTCTTCGGGCATGACTATTTTAATATCCTGAGACTCTATTTTATAATCTGTCACTGTGGAAAAAACATGGTGCGACTTATACTCCTTGATGGTACTCATGCCTGCAAAACTTGTCATGAACAGTGATAAAAACCATGCTGTCCACAAACCTGTTTTAACATTTTTATTGACCCTGTATGAAAACGCCAATCTTGTAATCAGTAACATAACTCCCAATATAGGCAGTCCTATAGTAAAAAAGAGAGAACCCACACCCAGATAACTCAGAAATCCCGAGTCAGGTCCCATCGAAATAAGTACAGGTGACGCAAAAGTCAACCCTACAAATGAAGCAGCCCAGGCAATACCCATTGCTGAAAGAACAATGACAGCTACAGTAAGAAAAATAGGACGAACTACATTTCTAACTAAAGGTATAATACCTGTAGCTACCTGGCCGAAAATATTGACTCCTTCTGCCAGCATTGCTTTGGCATGAAATCCGTTTTTTCCTTCGGTATTATCACTTTTTTTTTTACTTCCTATATCTTTGCTCCATTCATTGATTTTTTCGCTGAATTCGTTTAGTTCTTCTTCTACCACTTTGGCTATATTGTTTATAGTAGTGGGTTCTCCACGCATCGCCAGTTTATCGCCCGCACTGGCCGCTTCCGGTACCAGAAACCAAAGTAGTACATACACTACAAATACAAAACCGCCTGAAAAAATGGCTGTAACTGCAAAAAATATTCTCAACCATAATGGGTCTTCGACACCGAAGTATGCTGCCATACCTGCTACTACACCACCGAGTTTTTTATCATCAGGGTCTCTGAAGAGTCTTTTACCGGTTTTTATTTTGGCATCTGTTTTTTTACTTCTGCTGCCGGCCTGAAATGTTTCAGACATAGGTTCTGCACCAAAATCTTCGGGTTTGCCCATGATCATGATGACTTCATCTATTTCTTTCATGCTGATGATGGCTCGTCCTTTGAGATGCTCCTGAAAAAGCTCCGCCATGCGTACTTCGATGTCGTAAAGTATCTCTTCGCATCCTTCAGACGCTGAAAAATGTCTGCGTATAGTATCGAGGTAATTTTGAATATACACATAAGCATCCTCGTCTATGGCAAAAGGATACCCTCCTAAATTGATATTAAAGGTCTTATTCATTTCTTATTTGATTTAATGTTGTTATGTGATTGATTGACTGCATGATTCAGTTCTGTCCATGTATCTTTAAGTCCGGCCAGAAACTCGCCACCCTGGTTAGTGATCTGATAGTACTTACGCGGCGGACCTGATTTTGATTCTTTCCACGTATATCCGAGAAGTTCGGCGTCCTTAAGCCTATTGAGCAAAGGATAAAGCGTACCTTCCACCACTATAAGCTTTGATTCTTTGAGCTTATTGATAATATCCGTCGGATAGGCTTCTTCCTGCGCAATGATGGACAGAACGCATAACTCGAGCACTCCTTTGCGCATTTGTGCTTTTGTATTTTCGATTTTTAGTTCCATGTCATTGTATATGTGTGATAAAATATTAATAACGACACAAAGATATGGTATTAAATAGTACCATGCAATACATAGTACTATCTTTTAACAGGTACTATATACAAACTAATGTGTTTTATCGACGAAAGGTTATTTTTTAGTCTTACATGATAAAAAAAGTTTCAAAAAATCAATTCTGATGCTTTTTATGTCTTTACTTCTGATTTGTATAATTTTATAATTCATTTTGTCTTCAGGATTATTTTTTTGATGCTGGAGAGAATAAACAATTGTATCCATTTGACTAAAATTTTATCTTATATTTGATTAAAAGAATACGTGAGTTTAAAAGTGTTTGGGAAACAATTTCTCCTGTTATTGTTTTGTTGATATAGTTTAATTGGTTTTTGTCGAATAAATTGTAAATTATAACATCAATATTACCCTTTTTAATTTTTATACTTAAGTCCAAATCAGAAATAAAATTACTATTTGAAAATTCTGCTGCATAGTTTTTGGTTTGGAATAAATAATTTTTAATGTTGAGGCTAAAGTCTTTTTGTTTAAACATTAATTCTAAAATATTTTTTTTATAGACTGTATTATTATTTACTGCTGATAAAATTATTGTGTTTTCAATATTGAAATTGATATATTCAATACCTATTTCAAAATTAATTGGAAAAACAAATGCCGAACGTAAGAATATTGATGTGCTCCATGTTTTTGATTTTGAATTGGTCATTATGCCATTTGTTATAAATGGAATCTTTCCGTGGCTATAACTTGTCGATGACTTGAATGCTGTATTTATCAAATCTATAAAATAATCAAATGATAATGAATTACTTATTTGATATTGTTGAGTAGGATTAAATATAATCTTTGTAATAACCGAAGAGCCAATAATTGAATCAGCTCCAATAAAATTGTAATCTGTCAAACTATAAGAAAAATTATTAGAAATATGGATTGCAGGGTAATTACTACTGTATTTGAAGAGTTGTCCAAATTCGTAAGTATTATAGGGACGAAAAGGATAGATATTATCTAATAAAGAAAATGGGTAAGCCCAAAAGGGCAGTTTGCTTAATTGAATTTGCTCAATATTATTAGTTTTATTTAAAAATATTTGGCCATCAATTTTAGCATTAATGGCTTGTTTCCAATTTACATTTATATTTAAATAATTCCGGTTTGTAGAATTGTTGAAATTTATTAAGCGGAATTGATCTGATCTTAAAGTACCTACTTCTAATAAACCGGCAAGCTCTCCTTTTTTTGAATATTTGTAGTTTTCTTTTAAACTTAGGCTGATTTTGGCCAATTCATCCTGTGTGTCATTAGTCGTATTATTAGATTTAAAAAAATAATTTTCATAATCAAATCTGATTCCAAGTATATTTTTTGATGCTTTTACAAAAAATGTATGATTTAATTTATTCGAAGACAGTGTTGTAAAAATATTACTTTTGTAGGGTGTTGGAAAATTATATTTTCCATGTTCAAATGTAGCAAAATTAAAATCAAAATTTAAATTAGTTATTTTATTATCTACTTCAACTTCACTTATACTGATTAGTTTTGAAGAAATTTTATTTAAATATTGGAATTTAATATTTGTACCATTTCTTTGGTTTTGTGAAATCCAATTTGAAATATTAATTTGGTTAGTCCTAGATGCGCCGGTAAAGTCATAGTTTAAAATTATATTAAATTGTTGATTTTTTTTTATATTTTTAGTTATAAGTAGCCCAATATAAATGTCTCTGATTTTATTCTTCAATGTATTTTCTTCTTTTCGATAAAGGCCAATATTATAATTGTAGTAATTACTTAATGACGATTGATTAAAATCTTCAACGTTTCCTTCTATATTGAGATTAATTTTTGTTTCTTTCAAAGAAGGAAAAAGGACCGCATCAATGCGACTTTTGAATAAGGTATTTTTACGGATCAGATCACGATCAAAACTTGAATATTGGTTTGCCCAAAGTGGAGATAACTCAACATTCAGTCCGTAATTTGGTAATAAATAATTTTGAAGCTGAATTATCTTCTGAGAACCTCTTCCTATATTATTTAGATCAGTAGAATTAATAAGTTTTATATTTCTTCCTAGAGAAAATATATTTGCTATCAGCTCATAATTTTTATAATTTAACCCAATGTCTAAATTTCCCGTTGTTGTATTTTTGTACTTTTCAATTGTCACTAAATTGATAGATACAGCATCACTTTCAGTAAAAAATGTCCGAAGCAAATCATTTTCTACATAATTAAGAATGATCTCTGCTTTTGTGACAATGTCAGCTCTTAGATTTGATGTTACAACTTGATATTTGTTTTTAGTAATATTTACTCCATCAATAGTGAGTGAACTAATAGGTTTTGAATAAACAGAAATGTTACCACTAGCATCAACTTTAATTCCTGGAATTTTTTGAAGCAATTCTCCAATATTTTGCTCAGATGAGTCCCTATAAAAATCTAAATTATAACTTATTGTATCATTTTTACGAATAAAATTTGTCTTTTCGTGAATTTCAATTTCTTCAAGTTCAAAATTATCAGGCTTCATTACAATAACAATAGAATCTATTTCAAATTCAGAAAGTATAAAACTTTCCTTTTGGTAAGAAATATGACTAAATGAAATAATTAGACTGTCTTTTGGAATGGTTGATTTGATCTCAAAACGGCCATCTTTATCTGTAATATCAAAGCTAACAAACTTTTTTTTAGATGATGTAATTAGCACTACATTTACATACTCTAATTTATTTCCTAAAGAATCTAATACTTTACCTTTAAAAATACTTTGAGCATTTATTTTTTCACTAAAAATTAAAAATATTAATATCACTATAAAGTTACTACTATGCATAATTTTAGTCATGGATGTCTCTTAAAGTTAAATAACGTCATGACTATTTTTACTTAATGGTAAGATATTGTCGATATTTTTTTAATATTAAATTATGTTCTTCGGAATACCTTTCTATATAATCATTGAGATTAATATTCAGTATTAATACAGAACCTTGACGAAAGCTTAAATTTGAACTTTTTATCCAATTTTTTATTGCCCATTCCAATCCAATAGTTTTTGATTCTTCAAAATTACATTTTTTCCCGGTCCAATTTTTAATATCTCTTGACATATCCATCTTTTCTACTTGAGTTTTAATTTGAATCAGATCAAACTTGATTTTACCGTCTATGTCTTCTGCTTTCAAAATTAATCCTGGCAAACCATTTAATTTCCAAGGCCCTATATTAATCGGTATTTCTGGTGTGAACCATACGTCATATTCACGACCTCTAAAATTCGTACGTGCTTTAATACAATTGTATTTACCAACTTGCAATGTACTGTCTTTAAAGACATCCCATTTCATTTTAGGAATTGTTGGTTCATCGTAAATAATCGTTAATTCATCCATTGACCTAACTTTCATTATCTTATTAAAATATGAAATATATACACAATTACCGAATGGATCTACTGCATATGTTCTAAATAATAACCCCCCCTCAACATAATCTTTTGAGCTGGAGCTAGACGAAAAGGATTGCGCATTTATATTATTACCTTTCCAATCTTTTCCTTTCAGTCCATGCTTTTCTGCTCGGGCGGAGTAATATAAAGATTCGCCTGCACTATAAATTAGTTTCGCTTCTCTATCAAGGGGGATAGGAGAGTTATTATCTAGGGTCTCTTTATACGTAACTTCATAATTAGACGCAGCATTTGATTCTTGTAACCAAGGATTTATGTTAAAAACAATATTGAATATTAAAAAGTAAACCATTTGTTTAATTTTTGAATGAGTTAGAATAAAAACTAGTAAATGCTTCTCGAAAAGATTCAGATTTCAGATTCATAAGATAATCATTTGCCTTTTTTATATTGTCATAATATAAAAAAGGGTTGGAATTATCTTTATATGAAATTAAAATAAGGTTTGTCAATCTAAATAGTTCTTTACCTTCATTTTCTGATCTGGATTCTAAAAAATTCTTTAATAAACCCCATTTTTTTAAATCCCCAATAAAATTCACATGATTAATTTTTTGTTTATCTTCCTCTTTATCACAAGTTAAATTCCAATAAGTACCAAAAAAACCAACATTTGGCCCGCATCCGCATTCGTTCACATTTGTATAAATCAAAGAATGTCCTCCAAACTCACTATACATAGAACAAGTGGGTTCACCTAATGCTTGTATTTCCTCTTTTATAGATTCAGTGCTTTTTATGATTTTTTGATTACAACTAATCATTAAAATTAATTGCATAAGGATTGAAAAATATTTCATCGGTTATTATTTTAATATTAAAGAATTTTAATTCACTTGTTTGATATAGAAGTGATACAAATTGCATCACCTCTATAAATTTTCACTATTGAAGTATTCTTGTACAACTACAATTACAATAAAAACCTCCCCACCAAAATTGTCCTGTGCTACAGGTACATGCCTGTGCATCACCACACATTGCTGAACATGTAAGTGGTCCGGCTGATGCCGAACACGAGTGATGGTCATCTTCGGCATTTATTATTTCTGCAAACAAAGTCTTATATTGCGATAGAGCGAGACTATAAGATTCATCATTACCGAAATTTGTTAAGACTACTTTTGCATCTTCGTTAAATGTATTATTTGACTTAGAACTAAATGACATCAAGAATATTGAAGCACCTGTTAGCAAAACAAAAAAATTTTTTTTCATCTTCATAAAATTTTAAAAGGTTAATAAATAAAAAATCAATACCAATATGGGCCACGCGCATCTATCCAACCTATACTCCGAGTTACTCCCCGCCGTGTGCCTTCTGTCCCTGAAGCGTCTATCTTGATTTATTCCGCCTTTGTAGGGGTCTGATGTGGCTATACACTTTGTGTTTCGGTCATCATACAGCTTTGATTGATGCATTAAGAAAATTGACCACAGGACAGTGTCTGACTCTCTGCAAATAACCTTATCTTTGCCATTGTACTCTCTTGATGTACGCCTGAGGGTCTGCAGCTCCTGCAGGGGCATTGATGCAGGCTCTCTTTTTTGCCATATCTTATGAGATACAACATATCCTTGAGCCAGCCCGGCTTTTTCCTTCAAATTATTCTGACTTTCCTGTATTTTTTTGCACGTTTTGCCTGAGATATATTACCGTTGCAATATATGAACCAAGGCTTTTTATTTAGGTACTATCCGTTGAAAAATATGAATCAATAGACGACTACACTTCTGAGCCATCATAAAATATACGAGCACAGCAGTAGCACAGGGCTACTGAGCACAAAAATCTTTGGCACAATGATCATATCCTTGACAAAATCAATTATATCACCATCAACCAAAAAAGTCAATCAAAAATGATCAATACATCATTTCTGATTTTCCCAACTTATTCTCAACGGATGCAATAGTTATCTCTCAACAATCTTTCTCTACCGGTCATCATACGATGTAGGTGCAACATCTGCTATGATACCTTTTACAAATATACAGTAATACCATAATAATATCCAAATTTTATACATACTATTTTTATATATATTTTATACGCATATATATATATATATATATATATATTCAATTGATTGTAAAAATATCGCAAGGACAGCTTTTACCCAAAAGGACATAATTGAGCATACAGTTTCAGGTTTATCGGTGACCCTTTCAGCTATAAATTTGGCAATGTGGACGTCAAATAGCGCAAGACCAAAGTCAAAAACAACGACGTGAAGCAAGGGCAGGGCAATCAGAGTGAGGGTAGCTTTACTGTGAAAAGTAATTTATGCATGTTTAATATTCGATTTTGCACGACCTAACACAAACATAAAACTATTTACATACTCTAAAGCTCGATCAGTTAGTCCATCTATTTTATGAATAGGATTTTGGAAGAGTAAAAACTAATAAATCTTTCTTATCTAAACGACTTTGTATTATATTATTCAAATTTAAACCATCTCTTAGCTTTTATATTGTAGTTATCACCTGCTTTACCCTGACTCTAAAAAAAAGAACTTTCAAAAGGAATTTTCAACAATAAGCTATGGGCAATAAATCCCATACTTGATCATAGCATGTCATATTAGTTACTTATCTATCTCTATCAGGACAGAAAGTACATCTTCATGATACCCCGGTTTTTAACTTCCAGTTCGCCCCTATATTCGCAAGGAAATTCGTCTTTTATTTCCAGATAAGTAGATTCCGAAAGGTTTACTCTGCCAGGCTCAGAATTTGATTCCATACGAGAGGCAATATTTACAGTATCTCCCCAGATATCATATTGCCATTTTTTTATTCCTACTATTCCAGCTACTACTGGCCCTGAATGCACTCCTATCCTTACCTCAAAATGGCTTAACCCATCCTGTCTCTCCAGCTCGTCATTAACAAAATCGGCAATTTCCTTTGCTGCTTTGATCACGTTTTTGGCATGTGCAGGATCAGGACTCGGAAGGCCACCAGCACACATATAGGAATCTCCTACTGTTTTGATTTTCTCCAGACCATGTTTTGTGGTAATCTCATCAAATTTTTTAAAGTAATAGTCTATGCTTTTCACCAGTTGTTCAGGTTCGGTGTTTTCAGCCGTTTTTGAAAATTTGACAAAATCTGTAAACAGAACAGTAACTTCATCAAATTTAACGGCATCAACTTTACCGTTTAATTTTAATTCTTTGGCAATCTCGTGCGGCAATATGTTCAGGAGGAGGAGTTCAGATCTTTTTTTCTCCCGGGAGATCGTTTTGTAATACCAGAATAAAGATAGCAACAAAACTCCAATAAAACCAATAATAATCTGTTGTTTCCTTTTTTGTATATGGAGCAGATCTACTTCTGATTGTTTTTGTGCTACTTCAAAGTCGGTTCGCATATTGGCCATAGCCTGTACTGATTTGATATTGCTGATGCTGTCTCTGAATGAAATGTATTCTTTGTAATGAAATAAAGATTTTTCATGATTTCCAGATTTTCCATAGAGTTCTGAAAGTTTCAGATTGGCGTCCTTTATCTGTTCTTTTAGCCCGTTTTGTTGGGCAAGGACTAAGCTTTTTTGGGCATAATCTAATGACTTAGTGTTCTCGCCTTTTACATGGTATATATCACATATAGCCAATAGATAAACACAAATAGGATAATAATCTTCCAATTCTGTCAAAACACGAATCGCCTCATTGAGATTTTTTTCTGCCAGATCATTTAGTTTCAACTTTGTGTTCACTATCCCGATATTGCCCAAACTATAAGCCTTGCCTGCAGGATAATTGATTTTTTTAAAAATCAATTCTGACTCCTGAAATTGCACAAGAGCCGCTTTATAATTTTTATTTTTAAGAAGGTCTTCACCAGAATTTAATATGGCAGAGGCTAAAGCAATCGAGTCATTGGATTTTCGAAGGGCGGCAATCGCTTTGGCAAAGTAAATAGCTGAATTTTGATGATCATTTGAGACGGAATATGTATCAGCTATAGCTCCGTAAGCATTGCCCACACCCTTGTCATATTTTGCTTTTTCAGCTGCATCGGCACTCATCAAATAAGCTTTGAGGGCTTCTTCCAGGTCTCCAAATAATCTCTTTTTATTGCCTTTCTGAAAATAACCTCTGTGGAGATACAGGTCGTTTCCTGACTTTACAGACAAGTCTATAAGTTCCTCGGCATATCGCAATGATAGGTTGAGGTCCTTTACCTCATTAAAGGATAGATTCCTTAGCAACTCTAACTTGTCTGCAATATTTAGTGAGCCCTTACTATAAATAATGGCCAGACTATCTGCTACTTTTTGATTCTGTCCATAGCCGGCAGTTAAAATTAAGTACAGAAAGCTTATCAATAAGAAAAATTCTTTCTTCTGACGAAGCATAAATAGGCTTTAAGAATTTACCTGTATTATTGGATCATTAAAGTAAACTAGCGAACTGCCGGTCTTCGTATAATATATGCAATAACTTTCTGTCTGCGGCAAGGGACTGAGATTTGGATTAATGGTTCCTTGCCAGTTTTGAGAGTTTCCGGGTTGTTTGGATGGATCAGGACTAAATACATCTACAGCAGATGTGTCATGAATAGATGAGATCGTGGCCACCCCGGAATTAGGATCGATAATCCATTGGATGATGTCCCCTCTTTGGGCAACGGTATTACCGTTATCTGACAATTGTAATGATCCATCAGGGTTTATACCCAGGATACGAATTGGTCTTACAGCCATTTTGTTGAGTTTTTTTGGTTTATAAAAGTGATTATTAATTCAAAATTAAATGCTTTAAAGATGTCATTTTAATATCTATGGCTATGTTCTTAAAAATATATGTATATTTGTTTCTTAATATTTAATCTATGGTAACATCAGATTTTAGAGATTACTTCACTTCCCTGGTTGAAGCA
>JAYTNJ010000286.1:0-18880 GCA_043748345.1 Saprospiraceae bacterium | reverse complement strand
CCTGAAAAGTATAATAATCTCCTAATCCATTATCTTTCAATACTGTATACACTATCTGACAGCCTTGACAACAAAAGTCTTTATCCTCCAAAAATGGATGATCTTCCGGACATTCATCACCGCAATGTGAGCAATGTATTGCTTTAATGTCGTCCGTTTTCATGAGTTTAAACATCTACCATCATTGTTTTGATGCATCAAAAATATGTTGCTGATTAAATGGTAATATTGATTTTTATCAACATAGCTTGTGACATTGGTCATTGTTCATAAAAGCACATAACTTATGCGATCTATTCCGACCTGCTTAATTACTTGCTAATGAATTATTTGCCTGTGATATCGAGTGAATTTTTCCAAAATATGCCCCAAACAAAATGCTACAATACTGGCACTAAAACCCGGCAATAACGGATTAATTTCAGTTAAATGAAAAATTCTAAAAATAGCATAAACAGCTGAACCTATAAGCATAGCACAGACAGCGGCAAATCTATTGGTATGGTTAAAAATCAATGCTGCTATAAATGGAACAAAAATGCTAACCAATCCGATGACACTTGCTTCGCCTACCAGCGCAAAAATATTTTGACTGCTCAATGCAATGAAATAAGCCAAACTTCCTATGACAATTACTGCCATTCTCGTAAGCCATAATAATTTCCGGTCACCGGGCTTAGAAACGAGTAAAGGTTTAATAATATTTTCAGCCAATAAGCTGGCAGGAGCTAATAATGCACCGCTGCAAGTACTCATAATGGCACTGAGTACAGAACCAAAAAAAAGAATTTGCAGCCAAATGGGCATATTTTTTATTACCATTTGAGGCAACGCCAGTTGCAGATCGCCTTCTAGAAGTGATGGATCTATAAGTTTTATAGCCGTGATCAGATATAACGGCAACATAGAAAAAACCAGATATATTAGTGCTCCTGAAATTGTAGATACTGTAGCTGCTCTTTCGCTTCGGGCTGAATTAATCCTTTGAAAAATATCCTGAGACGCAATACTTCCAAATCCTAAAACCATCCAGGCTGATAACCAGTTCAACCAACTAATGGTATCATTCTCAGGTAAAAATTGTGTTTGCTCTTTTGTAAGACTTTGAAAAACATTTGCAGTACCTCCCACTTGAATCGTCACATACCAAGCAATGGCACTTAAGCCAGTCACAATTAGAATACTCTGAATAAAATCTGTAACTGATACTGCCCACATCCCACCTGTAAAAGTATAAACAATAACTATTGATACACTTAGAAGCATACTCACAGGCAAAGAGACTCCTAATAATGTCTGGGTAACTAATCCAAGGGCTACAATTTGGGCTGCTGCATAACCTATAAAACTTAAAATCATAAGGCAAGCACTCAACATCTCAACATTAGGACCATAATTCTTTCGAAAAAGATCTCCTATCGTGAAGACATTAAGTTTATAAAGTCTCTTCGAAAAAAATAAACCAACTAATAAAAGACAAAGAACACCTCCCAATGGGTCTTCAATAACCCCAAGTATTCCATGTTCTGCAAATTCTGCACTTGCTCCAAAAATAGTCTCACTGCCAAACCATAAAGCAAACAAAGCCGCTGAATTTATTGCGGGATGTAGATTTCGTCCTGCATTTATAAAATCCCCGGATGTATGTACTTTTCTGGCTGCATAAAAACCGATAGCAAGCGTACATAAAAAATAAATGATGACAGAGATTAAAAGCATGTAAGTGAGCGTGTCAAATTGTTTCTACAGACACCATTCCGTTGTTTACTCTGCATTGATTAAAAAATCCTCTCATTAGTTTTGCAGCATGCTCAAGTTCGTCATGTTGTGGTAAAAAAACTATTCTGAAATGTGATGTATCATGATGGTTGAAACCTGAGCCAGGTACAATCAATACATGTTTATCTTCCAATAATCTATAAGCAAAATCATTATCATCTTCAAAATTAAATCTCAAAAGATCAATTTTAGGAAATAGGTATAAGGCACCTTTGGGTTTAACACAGGTTATTCCTGGAATATCTGTCATCAAATAGTGAATGAGATCTCTCTGTTTAGTTAGTCTGCCTCCCGGGGCCACCAGATCATTAATGCTTTGGTACCCACCTAGGGCAGTTTGTATGGCATATTGTGTTGGCACATTAGCACACAACCTCATACTGGCCAAAAGATTAAGGCCTTCAGATATGGATTTTGCCCGATGTACAGGCCCGTTTAAAATCAACCATCCCCCCCGAAAACCTGCTGCTCTGTAGTTTTTTGACAAACCACCATAAGTAAAAATCAAAACATCATCACACAAAGTCGATACAGGATGATGTATGTTATCATCATACAGTATTTTATCGTAAATCTCATCTGAAAATATGATCAATTTATGTTCCTGAGCAATCTTTATTATGGACTTTAGCACATCCTTTTCGTAAACAGCCCCAGTTGGATTATTCGGATTGATCATTACGATGCCTTTAGTTTTGGATGTAATTTTAGATTTTATACTATCAATATCAGGATTCCAGTCTGATTCTTCATCGCAGATGTAATGAACCGGCTTCCCACCCACCAATGAAACCGCCGTTGTCCAAAGGGGGTAATCCGGAGAAGGGAGCAATATCTCGTCGCCATCATTTACCACTGCCTGCATACTCATAATGATGAGCTCACTGACTCCATTTCCAATGTAAATATCATCGATACTCACCCCTTTCACACCTTGTTGCTGTGTATAATGCATTACTGCCTTCCTTGCAGAAAAAATACCAAGATGATGGGAATATCCCTGTGCATTACGCAAATTTAAAATCATATCATGAATGATCTCATCCGGGACATCAAAACCAAAAGGGGCCGGATTTCCTATATTCAGATTTATGATCTTTTGACCCATGGCTTCCAGTTGCTGGGCCTTATCAAAAATAGGACCTCTGATAGCATAACTCAGATTATTGAGTCTGTCGCTTTTTAGAAAAGGAGATTCAGGCATTGTAAAAGTTTAGCAGCACAAAAGTACTTAATAATTGACTTTCAAATACCATTCCATTCGGCAATAATTGTAGATTTGATATTTGAAAAAATATATATTCTAAAATGGATATTCTGACAGACAAAAAAATTCTGACCTTCGATTGTTATGGTACCCTTATTGATTGGGAGACGGGAATACTCAATAGTCTTAATGCCTGCTTCTCAGCGTGCGGGTTGACAGATGAAGATATACTTAACTTGTTTGCACAAACTGAACATAAAATTCAAAACGAAAACAGTAAGATGAAATATGAGGACGTACTGCGTGCTGTGATAAAAAAAATGGGAGCAAGCCTATCGATTAATATACCAGAAGAAAAAACAGTAGATTTTGGACTTTCAGTGCGAAAGTGGACAGCTTTTCCTGATACAATAACAGCTTTACAAAAACTTTCTACCCGTTTCAAACTAATCATCGTTTCAAATGTAGATAATGAATCAATAGCCGCCACTAAGAATCAACTAAACATCGACTTTTATCGTACTTATACAGCCGAGGACATTGGAACTTATAAGCCTGACCTTAAGGTTTTTAACTATGTCTTTAATCAACTGGAGAAGGAAGGCTATTATAAAAATGAAATCCTCCATATAGCTGAAAGCTTGTACCACGATCATGTGCCAGCAAAAAAATTGGGTTTGGATAGTGTATGGATCAATAGAAGATTTAGCAAATCAGGTAATGGGGCAACACCTAAAGTTAAAAAGAAATGGGAACCCAAATATCAATTCAAAGATTTAGCATCTTTTGCTGACTGGGCCTTAAATACTGTATAATCATTTTACTTTTTTACTTTTTCGGGGTTGTCTTTGACAAATGATGCCCAGCCGGAATGTTTTTTCTGCCCACCTAAGACACTGCCTGTCTGATTATAATGACAAACTGCGACTCCAAGAGCATCAGTAGCATCCAAATGTTTTGAAGAAATTTTTATTTTCAGGATGCTCTCCAGCATGGCTGCTACTTGTTCTTTTGAAGCATTGCCATTGCCGGTGATGGACTGTTTGATTTTTTTGGGTGCATATTCTTGTATATCAAGCCCCATTGTCATTGCCGCTGCCATTGCCACGCCCTGAGCACGACCTAATTTAAGCATAGATTGAACATTTTTACCATAAAATGGAGCTTCAATAGCCAGTTGATTAGGTAAATAAGTTTCAATAATTTCCTGAAGTTGTAAAAATATTTCTTTCAGCTTTTCATGATGTTCTTCATATTTTTGAAGATGAAAAACTCCGAAATTTAAAACTTTGAGGTCTCTGCCGGATACTTCGAGCACAGCATAGCCCAAAATGTTAGTACCCGGATCGACTCCCAGGATCTTGTAGGGCTCAGCTTTAAGGACCGACGATACTGCCATAAAGCAGATATTTAGTTTATAAATGCAAAGATGTGTCTTTTTATGAAAAAACACATAATAAAAATATTTAATGTAAGTTTAATCCACTATTTATTTAACATTTGTCTAATAGAAAAAATATCCCGACAAATTCTGAACAAACCTAAGTTACTGCAAACAGCCAACTATTATTATTCAGAAACGGGTACTTTTAAGCATTCATAAATCCGATAGGGTAAGCGCCTGACATTGGATTATAAAAGTTTCCGATATTGGGAAAAAGAGTTACTAATTCTGATGCAGGCACTCCATACCAAAGTGCCAGTTCGGCAAAATACTTATCTGCTGCAGTGGTAGGTATTAATGAACCACCGCCGATTTCAAGAGGATTTGCATTTCCCAATACCAGAGATGGGAAAGAACCATATAACCTTTTACCACGAACAGCACCACCTAAAACAAAAACATTCCCGCCCCAGGCATGATCTGTGCCATTTCCATTTGATGTCAGCGTCCTTGAAAACTCAGATAGAGAAAAAGTTGTCACCTGACTGGCAACTCCCAATTGTTCTAGGGCTGAAGTAAACTGATACAGTGCGTTATCCAGTTCAGTCAGCATTTCAGATTGATTGACAAGAAGTTCGTCATGATGGTCCCACCCGCCAAATTCAATAAAAAAGATTTGCCTGTTCATCTGTAATGGTACACGACCCGAAATAGTCTTTGCTATCATTTCAAAACTCTTTGACAAATCACTGTCCTGAGTAAAAGGGACATTAAAAGTAGGTGCATTTTGGATTGCCGTGGAAAGCATTGCATTTCCATCTATCGATGTTTTGATCGTTTTTCTATATGTATTTTTAAAAACATTTTGATAGGTCGGATTTACCATACCATCTATGGCTGCCCGTTTCATTTTATTAAACACCCAATCCTGATTATTATAGTCAAGAATACCCACACTGCCGTATTCGGGGTGAAGAGAGTATTCAACAGAATTCTCCCCGGTCTGAAAAACATTGGTACCAGATAAAGATACATTCATGGATACTGTCTGGTTCTGGTTAGCTGAAATCAATAAGTCGGCTATTTTCCCTCCCCATCCCTTGGCTACCCTGGCATTTGGGACACCGGTCTGCCAGTGCATCACCTGATCAGAATGCGAATAAAGTCCAAGTGGAACAGGAATAGATCCTGCATAAAACTGAGTCTTAGTAATTGGCTGAATCAACGTACCTACATTGGATATAAAAGACAGTTTGCCTGCTTCAAATAGTGCCTGCATTCTTTGCATGGAAGGATGAACTCCGTACAAATTCCCATCACTACTTAAAGGATTGATCGGTCTGAGTGAGTTTAATGGCAATGCCATATTGGACCTTGTGGCAGCATATTGATTATAAGCTGTAGTGTTTCTTGGGACTAACATATTGAACGAATCCATGCCTCCAGCATTCAGTAGACATACCAATGCTTTATAATCACCTCCAGCAGCCACTGAAGAGTTAAAAGAAGTTGCAGCGTTGATTGTCTTGAGATTAAATAATGTTGAAAATACAGTAGTTGCCCCTACCGCTGCACAACTAGCTTGTCCTAAAAATTTTCTTCTTGAATCTCTAAATGCATTTATTTCACTACTTGACATATTCTATTTTTTTAGGAATTAATATTTTATTTAACACAATTGTAATCCGGAGAAATCATAAAAAGGTAGATAGCCAGTCGTGTTCTCCAGTATCTCCATTGAGTATCCCAATCCCAATGTAAAGGATTGAGTGCATTTCTCATGAGTTGTCTGGTTTGGTCAGTCAGCTGTCCATGTGTCAATAATTTATCAAGTCGGTTAATGAGTACTTCTGTATCATCACACAAAGTCTCCAATTCTGTCGTGACCATGCGTACACCGTCAGGATTTTGTTCAGATCCTTCCCAGCTATACATCAATGAATTCCATAAAGCCCAGCTATGGACTGAGTTTATGTATCCCACAGAAGTAGCTGTATTGTGCAGTTTAAATTCAGGTGCCTCAAGACCAAGGGTTGCAATCTCACCCACAGGCTGATAATCAGGAAGATAAAAATTAAAAACAGTGGGAGATGCCATCACGTGTTGTCTGGTTTCATTCAGGTAATTATATCCGTTATTCCAATATCGATTTCGATCAGATACCGTTGGCAGCGCCTTTGCAATGTGGGTATATCTGATAAAAGGTTCTCTGAGTTTTCCAGAATTTGGGTCAGGATATGCCGACTCTGAACGGGCCTCCTGATCCAATAAAATTGCTTTTATTACAGCTTTCATATCACCTTTCACACCTTGTCCATTATTTAAAAATTTAGCAGCAACACGTCCCACGTAAGCCGGCGACGGATTTGATTTAACCATTCTTTGGATCAACCGATAAGAGATAAAAGGGGCAGTATTTGGGTGGTTAAATAAAAATGTGACAGCGCTATCAAGTTCAGTCATTGCAGAAACATCGGTATAACTTGTTTTTCCGAAAATAGTATTTCCCAAAAAAGTTTTGGGTCCGGCTTGGTGTGCCCATCCAAACATTTTCATTGGTGAAGTCTTTTCGAGACAGTAAATATCAGTACCGAATTCAGGCTGGGTAGGGCAATACATCATATTTAATCCAACACTACCTCCCAAGCCTGTAAAAACTCTGGCGAGTTGTTTGATATCATTATTATTGTAAGTGGGTATCCCATTTCCGTTGGCATCTACCATTCTTGTACCGTCCTGATTGAGCTTATATAGACCTATGGTAAAGAGCTGCATAATCTCTCTGGCAAAATTTTCATCAGGATGAATATTATTAGCAATATCCTCCGGTGGATTATTCAAATGACTGAGATAGTATCCCATGGCAGGGTGTTTTGTCACTGCCAGCAGAATATCCTTGTAATTTCCAAATGCATTATTTATAAAAATATCATAATATGAAGATACACTTTCTCCCCATGATCCCAGATCAGAATTAATAGAAGTAACAAGTATCTGACTAAGTGCATAGGCAACTCTCTGTCTGAGCAAATCTTGATTTGTCATATTATTTTGCCACCATGCATAATTAAAATGAATGGCAGCAGGACCAAAGGCTTCAGGGTCAAGAGCATAAATCTGACTCCATATACTTGTCATTGCCGGCAATATTCTTTGTGGAGGTCTTGTAAACTGAATGTCGATCCAGGCTTCATTCCCACTAAGGGCTACACTATCTATCTGAGCATTGGATGCACCAAAAGTTGCCTGACCTAAAAAACGGGATGCATCCAATACTTTGGCATTGAGCCCGGAAGCATCCATTGTCTTTGCAGCGTTGGTTCCATTGGATTGACTGCTCGCAGTAATAGTTACCCCGATATTATGTCCTGCACCTATGTAATCTTTATATTGTTGGGCAAGGACTTCGAAAGTAAAAATATATATAATTACAGTTATATGTAAAGCCTTTAAGATTAATTTGTTCATCTTCATAATAGTTAAAATAATTATCTAATTACTTCCAGTTTGATTGTTTTTGAAATTTCTTGCTGGGTAATTTTTAAAAAATAAATCCCCGAAAGAAAATCTTCTCCGTTCAAAATCATTTCATCATTTTTACTTTTTATTATGTAATTCGATGATTTTAGTTTTCGTCCCATCAGGTCGAAGATTTCAAAGTTGACATCACCCATTGATAGACCTTCAAGTCGGATGGTAGTCTGATCGCTGAATGGATTCGGAGAAGCGTTGATAGTGATAGCGGCTGATACATTATCAGTTGGGCTTGTAGTTGCTATGCTTCCATTAAATTTTATCTCACCCAAACCGTAACAACTCCCGCCATGATTTGATACACCTGTGATCAGAACATATCTTGCGAGTTTACCTCCAAAATCAGGTCCACTTACACCTTGGTAAAATGAAGATCCTGGGCCTTTTGGCAAGGTAAACCTGCCCCACTCCTGCCATGTAACACCATTGGAAGAGATATCTATTATCATATCCTTCATTCCGTCTTCCAATTTACCCGCCAGCCTTGATATGCTCCAAGATTGATTATCATAGGAGTTTATCCGTTCAGGAGTATTAAAATTCCACATCTTTGAAGAAGCCAGAGAATAAATATCTCCAAGATTATACATGATCCAATGACTATTTCCTCTGGCAGCATTTGGATTGGCTGAAGTCTGACAGGATAACCAGGCGTCACCTAAATTAGTGCTGTGTCTTTCGGGGAAAGCTTGTGAAAAAATATTAGTAAAGATACAAACTGTGAAACAAAAAAGTAGAGATACTCGTCTTAAACTCATCGTCATGAATATTTTATGGTAGATTATTCTTACAACGAATTTGAATGATATTTCCCTAAGATTAATATTTTAAAATTATCTTTCCGCCGTAAAGAGTAAGAGTTAACACAAATATATATTGAATGAAGTCGGTTGCTGTAATATTAATATCGTTTTTGATAGGATTTTCACTTTGGAAATCGCTGCAACTGATTCCTGAATCCAAGAAATTAAAAACATATAAAGAAGATCTTGCTGAAATCAATAAAATAAATTTTGGCCTGTTTAATATCCAGATTTGGAAAAAACAAGCATTAAATGTTTTTGAAAACAGAATAGGTGAATTTGAAATATCATCCAAAGCATATGTTCAGGTAGAAAAAGAGCTCGAAAAATATCTTCATGGCATAAATAAAGAATATATTGAAAGTGGTAAAATTTTTAATAATATTTTTGCCGATGCTGAAAAAAATCCTAATGTTAATAAGGTTTTTTTGAAACTAATTAAGGACAATACTGCTCCCCAAATTAAAAATCTCAAGATTACTCAATATATACCCGGTATGGCTGTCGAGTTGGCCCAAGAACTGAAAAAACAAGAACCACAACTCCGGGATATCATGCGAGAAGAACTAAAAAAGATACTTAAAGATAATGATTCAACGATTTTTACTGATCCTCGGACTCAAATTTTCACAAAATATGGAGCTACTGAACTTTCAATAGCTAACCTTAATATTAAAAATAAGATTATTGAAAGTAAGAAAGAAGCTGATCATTTGATACAGTGGGTTTTCGGAGGTTTAGTTATCAGTTTTCTGGCTACATGGGTTTTGACAGGAGTGTTGGGTTTAGTGCATGCGGTTACTTTGATGACTATAATTTCCATTATACTTTTAATTTTAGGAGTCAATTTACCGATGATAGATATTGAAGCGATGCTCAATTCATTTACCATCAATGTATTGGGCACTGATATTGGATTTGATAGTCAGTATGTGTATTACCAAAGTAAGTCCATACTTGATGTAACAGAAACTATGCTCAGGAGTAAGGGATGGGATTTAAAACTTGTAGGATTACTCGTACTCTGTTTCAGTGTTATTTTCCCTTTCGTTAAACTGGTTCTTACAACTTTATATTTATACAGCGAGAAACTCAGGAATAGTATGTGGGTACAAAATATCATTTTCTATTTGGGCAAATGGAGCATGGCGGACGTTTTTGTTGTTGCGATGTTTATGGCATACATTGGTTTTTATGGTATTATCACTGCACAACTCGGAGATATTGAAAATAATCGGGGGGGCTTTGCTGTTGAGACCATCAATAACTCCAAACTATCACCGGGAGCATTATTTTTTACTACCTATTGTCTTATGTCTATTATATTGGGCATAATCGTAAACAAAAGAGTTAAAAACTAAAAGTGAGCTAATCTTATACCAAGTAATAAAAATTTCATAATTATATTGATCCATCATTTATTTTATTCTTAATACCAAATAACTATGAGGCTCTTATACCTTTTACTTTTTACTGTATATGTGGACATTTCATTTGTCTTTTGCCAAGGGGATAAAAAATCAGAAATGCGACCCATACCTTTGTCCAAAGAATTTGTCACAAATCATACAGGGACCTTTGGAGGAAAAATTATCAGATACAAAGCGATTGCTGGTGATAATTTCCTAACTAACCATGAAGGAGATACAACAGCGTCTATTTGGTCTGTTGCCTATCTGGCAGATTCACCACTATCAGTCAGCAGGCCGGTAATATTTGTTTTTAACGGAGGGCCGGGGTCTGCTTCCGTCTGGCTACACATGGGTTTATTCGGCCCACAGCTTACTAAAGTACAAAGTGACGCAAAACAAGATGATGGTGCGGCACCTTATCCTCTCATTCCCAACCCGGTCGGTATTCTTGATCTTGCTGACATGGTATTTATTGATCCTGTCGGTACAGGTTATAGTCGTGTTGTAGGCAAAGGCAAGGCAGAAGATTATTGGGGCTTAAATGAAGATGCTGCTTCAATTGCTCAGTTTATCCGGATGTGGACTACTAAAAACAAAAGATGGAATGCACCTAAATATATAGCTGGTGAGAGTTTTGGTACAACGAGAGCCGTAGCTGTGACCGAAAAACTTGAAGGTGACGGGCAGGAGCTGTCACTAAACGGCTTGATTCTGATTTCACAAGCTTTAGACTACCAAGGTAGCACTTCTGAGCATGATAATATAGTATCCTTCGTAACCTATTTTCCTAGCATGGCCGCTACGGCTTGGTACCACAAAAAGGCCGGTCAAGGAAAGACTCTTGAAGCGTTTGTTGACGAAGCCAGAAAATTTGCTCTTGATGATTACGTTTCAAGTCTATACAAAGGATCTGGCCTGCCACCGTCGGAAAAAAATAGAATTACCGAAAGAATTTCATACTTTACGGGACTCACAAATAGTTATATTGAATTATCAGACCAGTCAATATTAATCCCAAGGTTCAGAAAGGAATTACTTCGTGAAAAAGGAATCACTATCGGACAGCTAGACGGTCGATATATGGGAAGTGAGGCGGACCAGATCGATGACAAACCTACATTGGGTGACGCGTCAGGTTATAATATCAGTGGCGCTTACACAGCATCTCTAAATCATTATTTCTCATCAGTCCTGCATGTTGAAATGGATCGGCCCTATAGAACTTCCAACCATGAAATAGGACAGAAATGGAGATGGAGAGATACACCTGACAATGCATACTGGGAGCCAAAATATGTTAACGTAGCTAGAAAACTCGGAAATAGTATGCGAGCCAACAAAGACTTAAAAGTAATGGTGGCGAGTGGTTACTATGACCTCATTTGCCCTTTTTTCGATGCTGAATATACCTTTGCAAGAAACGGAATAGTTGGGGACAGAATACAATATACGTATTATGAAAGTGGTCATATGATGTATGTTCACGAACCATCACTTTTAAAATTAGGTCAGGATATCAGAGCATTTCTGACTGCCGAAAAGTAACATGCAAAACTAATAATCTGAAAAGGCCTAATGGCACAAACTTGGTCAATTAAGGAAAATATATTCTTGTATTTTTTCTATTTTTGATGAATGAATCGAATAATATTTAAATAAATTCGTTTACTAACTTGAAATAAATTTTCAAAACACGTGGAATGTATGAGATATTGTGGTTTAGTAATGTGTGTGGGATTGGTATGTTTGATTTCATGCCGTCGAGATGATTATTATGATGGCAATGATGTTAAAATCACCTTTTCTCATGATACACTTAGATTTGATACCGTTTTTACAACCCTAGGGTCTGCCACACGATTTATAAAGGTTTTTAACCCAAAATCACAACCCATATTAATTGATGTTGTACTAAAGAACCAAACTAACTCATTTTTCAGAATAAATGCAGATGGCATAAAAGGGCCCGTTGTAAAAAATGTAGAAATCAATGGAAATGACAGTATATATATTTTTGTTGAGACGACTATTGACCCAAACAAACCTGTAAGTGTTTCTCCTTTCATTATAGAAGACCAGATCAGTGTTTCTGTAAATGGCAATATATTCACAGCTCATCTGGAAGCATGGGGGCAAAATGCCAACTATGTACCTTCCACCCAAGGAAAAGGCAAAGGGGCACTTCTTTCTTGCAATTTTGGCGAACGTGTATGGAATGACTCCAAGCCTTATGTAATTTATGGTATACTGATCATAGATAGTTGTAAACTTGTGCTCCCTCCCGGAACCAGAATTTATGTCCATGGTGGTATCGTAAGAGATTCTTTTTCAGCTTATAATGATGGATTGATTGTATTCAATAAAGATGGAAAACTGGACTCAAGAGGCACCATTGAAAAGCCTGTGATTATACAGGGAGACAGACTTGAAAAAGAGTTTGAAGAAGTAAAGTCCCAATGGGTGGGTCTTCTTTTTTGGCAGCTAAGCCGTTCAAATAAAATGTCACATACCATCATAAAAAACTCAATTATAGGGATGAGGGCAGATTCTATGGCTGAAATTTCTATGTATAATTGTCGCATTTTTAATACGGGTGGCCCTGCGATTATAGGGAGGCATGCAAAAATTTATGCCGAAAACTGTTTGATGTATGACAACAGCAGCTATGGTATGCAGTTGACCTATGGAGGCGATTATGTTTTTAATTATTGTACTGTAGGAAGTTATGAAGGCCAAAACGAAGCTGTAATCCTGACAGATTTTTACTGTTCTGACCCATTGTGCAGTACAGGAGCTAAAGTCTACCGACTGAATGCGGGATTTACAAATTGTATTTTTGCGGGATCTGATAAAGACGAGGTTGGCCTGGTACGAGCTGGAGATAAAGCAACTTTTAAATATAGTTTTACTAATTGTGCTGTCAAAGTAGATGAGCTGCTGCTTCCAAAAAACCACCCGGATTTTTTTGAAAATTGCCTTTCATGTATCAATTTGAAAAATACAGATAAACTCTTTTTAAAAAGATTTGAAAATAATTATCGTCTTGATACTACGTCCGTAGCCATAGGCAAAGCAAAGTCTATAAATATGGTAAATACAGACATTACAGGTAAAATCAGAAAATCAATCCCGGATCTAGGTTGCTTTGAATTTTAAATTCAGATTTTTACAATTTATTTTCATTGATCATATCCAACAACTCATCCCTATAATTTTTGCCAATAGGCAGCTGTTTGATTTTACCCGCTTCCATGAGCTCAACCATATTTCCAAGAATTGCGGTAATTCTTTTGATATTAACAATAAATGACCGATGCACTCTTTTAAACTTAGTGTCCGGAAGGCGGTCTTCAAGACTTTTCATCGTTTGGAGTGTAATCACTCGACCTCCTTCTTGTCTGATGATGACATAGTCTTTAAGACCTTCGATATACAGAATATCATCAAAATTTATCTTTACAAGTTTTTTATCTGCCTTGACAAAAAAGAAATCTTCAGCGCCTTCATAATGTGATGTCTCATGGTCTATTTTTCGGCTTGAAAGCTTTTCAGATACCTTATTTACAGCTTTAAGAAATCTTTCCAAGGATATAGGCTTCAGCAAATAGTCGATGGCGTTTAGTTCAAATCCTTCGACAGCATAATCCGGATATGCCGTTGTGAATATAACACAAGGTGGATTAGATAACGTTTTCAGAAAATCAATACCTGATAGCTGAGGCATTTGTATATCCAAAAACATGAGATCGACCTGGTTATTACGCAAGGCTTCATTTGCTTCAAATGCATTTTCACATTTTTTTACCAATTGAATTTCAGGTATTTGATTTATATAAGTCTCCAGTACCTCCAGTGCTAATGGTTCGTCATCTACGATAATTGCTTTGATCATGATTATTAAATTGTTTTGTTATTTATTTTCTGGTATTTTCTAATTGGAAAGATCTAGATTCAATTCTATTTTATATGTATTTGGACTCTCAGATATGTCAAGATGATGTCTTTCAGGATAAAGAATAGCCATCCGTCGTTTTACATTTGCCAGACCTATTCCACCGGATCGTTTACCATTTACTTTAGGTAATGACGGAGATTTACTATTTTCCAATTCCATTTGCAGGTCTCCATTTTTAACATTCAGTTCCAAATTAACAAATCCTTGCGATATCTGGTTATTAATACCATGTTTAAAAGAATTTTCTATGAAAGGTATCAGCATCAAGGGCGCAATTTTTTGATCATTGATTTCACCATTTATCTTGAGGTCGATCAGCATCTTATTTCCATGCCGAAGCTTTTCAAGTTCGAGATAGTTTTTCATGTAATTTATCTCCTTACTCAGAGGCACTTCCTTTTCATTGCATTCGTAAAGCATATACCGCATCATTTCTGAAAGTTTCAAAACTATTTCAGGTGCAAGGTCAGATTTCTTAAGGGTTAATGCGTACAGACTGTTGAGCGTATTAAAGAGAAAGTGTGGGTTGATCTGAGATTTTAAAAATTTGAGCTCTGACTGAAGGTTTTGGCTTTCCAGATCTTTTTTATCTCTTTGCTGCACCAGCCAATCATTCATCACCTGATAAATTGTGGTAGATGTACCCACAAAAAATGTCGAAAGAAAAATAAACATTTGATTTGAAATATAAAGGAACTGAGTTTCTTGTGACCCTGTCGATACTAAAAAGAAAAATAATGTTTTTATAGGAGTAAGTAGTAGTGACGATATGGCAAGTGCCGTAAAGTGCCAGCCAAAATTCCTGTCTTTCAGATATTTAGGAAAAAGATATAAAAAATTAAAATATGCTATGATGGCAAAAAAACCAACATTGACAACATCAGTCATAAACGCTAGAGCAAATCCCATTTCAGGAATACTAGCTACAAGACTTACCATAAAAAGTGAAGCCCAAAAAACTATATGATAGAATGAATCACGTTTAGACCATGACTTGAAATGTGTTTTAAACCTTGGCAAAACCGCTTCCACTTGACTTAATTAGTATTTTCGATTTACAAAGATATAAAATGAACAGGTATATCCTATGCATTTAATAGACAAAGCGAAGCATACTATGGATTAAACTACAAATTGGGATATATCCTAACTTCTATTTGCAAAAAAGTGCCCGATTGATTACTTTTGTGGAATGAAGAATCAAAAATATCAAATCCCGGGGCTCACAGTAATATATGAAGATAACCATCTCATAGCTATAAACAAACCAGCAGGTGCGCTCGTACATGGAGATGAAACGGGAGATGAGACACTTTCAGATAAAGTAAAACAATACATCAAAGTACGGTATGAAAAACCCGGAGATGTCTTTTTAGGTGTTATACATAGGCTTGACAGGCCCGTAAGTGGGGTTGTCATTTTTGCCCGTACATCAAAAGCGTTGATTCGGATGAATAAAATGCTGCAAGAAAAAGCTATAAATAAAACATACCTTGCGATCGTCTCAAAAAGACCCGAAGAATTATCAGGAACTCTGGTTCATCATATTTATAAGGACGAATCAAAAAATATTGTGAGAGCTTATGCCAGTAGAAAAACCGGAACTAAAGAAGCTATCCTTGATTACATACTCATGGGCGAACTTGATGCGAAGGTTTTACTCAAGGTTAATCCTCATACTGGACGGCCACACCAAATAAGAGCACAGCTAAGTAAAATAGGCTGTCCCATCATAGGCGATCTTAAATACGGCGCCGAATATCCCTTGCCTGATCAATCCATTGCCCTCCATTGTAAGGAGATGGCATTTACACATCCTGTTAAAAATGAACTCATTGCAATCAAAGCTGATACTCCACGTAAATTTCCCTGGAATATTTTTTCCATCGAGTAGTTCAATTTGCTTTTTATATAGAGAATAATCAATTACCTTTGCGGCGTGAGGAGCATACGGCTTGCTCCTTCCGAACTCCCCCAGGGTAGAAATACAGCAAGGGTAGGAAGTTGAGCGGCTCGGTGTGTTTCCTCACATTTTTATTTATTCCAAATGTACATTGAAAAAATATTACATCTTAGATTCTTTATCCGATAAGCTGGATGATTTAAAGTCGTGATTTTTTCCAATTTCATTTCTCTTGATTATACATTAATTTGTAAGATAAAATATTACACTATGAAGTTCTTTCTTGATACAGCAAACATTGATCAGATAAAAGAAGCTATTGATCTTGGAATCTTGGATGGTGTTACGACCAATCCCTCTCTGATGGCTAAAGAAGGTATTTCAGGTGAAAAAAACATCATCAATCATTACAAAAAAATATGTAAACTGGTAGAGGGTGATGTAAGTGCCGAAGTAATTTCAACTGACTACAAAGGCATGATTTTAGAAGGTGAAAAACTTGCTGATCTTGCCGACAATATAGTAGTAAAAATTCCTATGATCAAAGATGGCATAAAAGCTATCTCTTATTTTTCAGAAAAAGGTATCAACACGAATTGCACTCTGGTGTTTTCTGCGGGACAGGCTATTCTTGCAGCCAAAGCCGGGGCTACCTACCTTTCGCCTTTTGTAGGCAGAGTAGATGACGTAAGTTGGGATGGTATGCAATTGATAGAAGAGATAGTTTCTATTTATTCTATCCAAGGTTATTCCACAGAAGTATTGGCAGCTTCCATCAGGACTCCATTACACATTGTGCAAGCAGCCAAAGCAGGAGCGGATGTCGTAACATGCCCACTCAGTAGTATACTGGGTCTACTCAATCATCCATTGACAGACATTGGACTTGCCAAGTTTCTTGAAGACCACGCCAAGGCAAATAAATAGACCCCGGAAAGGAAAGGTAGTAAGTTATATTTTGCTCACAGGTCACTACATTTTATTTCGTGCTCTGCGTTCAAATCATTTTTCTTTTCAACCAAGGAGCACGCAGTGACCCTTGAGTGATAAGTATAAACCCCGGAAAGGAAAGCGTAGTAAGTTATATTTTGCTCATAGGTCACTTCATTTTATTTCGTGCTCTGCGGTCAAATCATTTTTCTTTTCAACCAAGGAGCACGCAGTGACCCTTGAGTGAAAGAAAGCGAGCATGGTTTTTACTCGCGGGTTAAAAAAGAAAGACTTTATTTTTTAGACTATCCCTGATATTGAATCTCTTTGTATGCAGAAATCCATGATCTTTTGACCTACAAATCCGAGGCTAATATTATTTAGTTCAGAAGAAATCGACATCCACAGCATAAGAATCATTCATCAGAAATTCAAGTCCTCTTTGAATATCAAATCCTTCAAAAACCACTCTGTAGAGCACCTGAACTATAGGCAAATTGAGCTTTTCATTTTTGGCCAATTGGTTGATAATTTTTAGGGTACGCACCCCTTCTACCACTTCAGCAGACGTGGACATGATATGATTGAAGTCCTCCCCTTTTGCAAATCTTTTGCCGAATGTATAATTTCTGCTATCTTCACTGGTAGCTGTAGCTATAAGATCACCTATACCTGCTACACCAAGATAAGCTGAACCGCTAGTTCCCATGGCAGTACCGAAATAAATCATTTCTCTCAGGCCTCTTGTAATAAGAAGTGATTGCATATTTTTTCCCATGCCCATACCTCCGAGTATACCTGAAGCCAAGGCAATAATATTTTTAAATGCGCCGGCAATCTCCGCAGCTTTAAGATCATGTGATCCAAAGGCGAAAAATTTTTTAGACCCCAATACTGTTTGACCCAAATTAATGACTTCATCAAATTCTGAAGCGATCACCGTGGCCGCAGGTTGACCAGCAAGAATTTCTTTTGCCAGATTGGGCCCCGACAAACATCCGACTCTGATGACATTACTTTCCTGTCTGATCACTTCAGTCATCGTACATACATCAGACTTATTGAAGTTAAGATTCTGCCAATCATTTTCATTGATCCGGCTTACATCGAGACCCTTTGTACCTTGTATGATAATATGTGAAGGTTTAAGATAAGGACAAAAAGCTTTCATCATCTGCCTGAAACTAGACGAAGGCACAACAGCAAAAAGTAATTCACATGATGTGGTGATCTCCTGAATATCTGATGTAGCCCTAACATTGGGTCTCATACCAACTCCATGATGTTTTCGCCTTACATTGATACCTTCAATAGTATCAGGATTTCGGCTGTAAACAATCACATTGACATTACGCGATAAGATTTTAACCAATGTGATGCCAAAACTTCCGGCTCCGATTACTCCGACTGTTTTCATTTGAAAGCTTCAGATATTATTTTTTAGTTTTACGCTGTTCCTGCACAGCCTGCTGCTGCTTCATGACTTCTTCAAGCTTTGATGCAAATCCGCTTTTCTTCTTGGGTTTGGCTTTCTCTTTCATGAGGTCTTCCCGTATCTTATCTTCGTTAAAAATATAATTTTTGGTGACCACCGTTTGGAGGATATTGATCATATTGCTAAAAAACATGTAACAGGTCAAACCTGAAGCATAATTATTGAAAAATGCAAGAAACATTACCGGCATAAAGTATTGTACATATTTCATCGCAGGATTAGCAGATAAATCTACATTCTGCATATTATAGTATGTATAAACTATGGTCGATACCGCCCACAGGAGTGTAAATAAGCTCACATGAGCCCCAAAAAATGGAATTTCAAAACCCATATAAAACAAAACGTCGTAGGACGATAAATCAGTTGCCCATAAAAACGGTTCTTGCCTGAATGTAATGGACGCAGGGAAAAATCTAAACAAAGCATACCAAATTGGCATTTGGAGTAGCATAGGAAGACAACCACCTAAAGGACT
>JAYTNJ010000285.1:0-3676 GCA_043748345.1 Saprospiraceae bacterium | reverse complement strand
ATGGCAAATAGATTATTTAACGCCTTTGTTTTAGGTTTTTTCTTACTTTCAAATTTTATGGGTGTAGCCCAAAAATGGATTAGATTTTCCCCTGATAATCAACCATTTGAAGTGTATGTACCCGGTGAAATGAAGAGCGGAGAAAAAAAATTATTGACCGATGTGGGGGAACTACATCCTATCACCTGGCTGTATCAAAGTAAAGATGAAGATTCAAATTATCTATATAGTATATCGTATGTAGATTATCCTGAAGGTACATTTCATACTGACAGTACGGAGTTAATCGCTGAATTTTTTCAGGTAAGCATAGACACTCATCTAAAAGATCTGAATGCAAAACTAGTTTATAAAACTGAAGCGCCGTATCTTTCATATCCCGGAATTCTGTATCGCGCATCATACAATCAAAATAAGGTAGTAGTTAAGTCAAAAATGATTTTAGCCGGAGACAGGTTTTATGCGTTACAGGTGTATACCACCTCAGAAAAAAGTATGAACCCTGATATGGATAGATTTTTGGGATCATTTGCCATCAGGAAAAATAAAAAATAAAAATCATAGAATAACTTTAATCTTTCAGCAGCCATTGAAATCCAAATCTTAACTTTGGGTCAAACTGTGGGTTTCCTGAAACATCAAAGTTGGTATCACCTATAAAATACTGCGAAAAATTTTCCATCATAATCATAGCTCTGAAGCTACTAACCCTTGCCAGAAAAAATAAGTTAGATGCCGGGAAAAATGGTAAATTAGAGTTGGTAAGATGAAATTCTCCATATAATGGTTGGAAACCGGGACCATTATATTCTGGTATCAATCGTGCATCTAACCCCAAAGTTACATCCATAACTTTTTTAAACCATGACCCTGTATAATATAACTGATGAGTACTATAAAATCGAGGCAATGGGTATAAAGTGGTATTAAATAGCTGAAAATGAGCCTGATTTTCCAGATTAAAATGTCCCAGTTTAAAATTTTGCTGCAATCTCAGATACGTTGACGTAAAAACACCGTCAAACTGAGAAGCGTTACCATCAGTTCCCCAATATATCGGATTATTAACAATTGTTTGCGAAAGACTACCTTTCATTTTAATAGCCGGTATGAGAATATCCCCACCAAATTCTGTACCTATGGGCTTGGCAAAGGAATTCTCTAGTTCTAAAAAGTCATTGATAGCCAGTCTGTTTGCGTTATACGGGTTTTCAGATCTGAAAAACCTTAAATATCCGCTTAATGACCCGATTTTTTTAATGGCAATATTCAGCCTGCCTGATAAATCAAAATTTCCTATATTTTTTGCCAATCCCAGTTTCCCTTTTGCCTCCAGCTGCAATGTGCTGAAAACAGGCAAGGTACCATCAAATACACCGGTGAGATCAAATCTACTAAACGGTGCAGTACCGTCTTTTACAGAAAATAAATCCATCACAAGCCCCAATCTTCCATTTAGTCCATTACTTTTTTCTCCATTGATATAAAAACTATTGGAAATGTGGCTGATATTGGCATATCTGCGCAAACCTCTTTTATCAACATTTATACCTTCGTAAAATAATGAATCATTCTTATCATTAATATTTACGTCAAAAAATCTATAATAAGACGGCTTATACTCAATATCGTTTTTCAGATATAGCTGGAAATCACCAGCTGCTTTAGCATTTGTTAATTTGTAATACTGGACAAAAGCAAGATTTCTTTCTTGTTGCCTGGAACTGGATTGAGATAAAGTAACTGCAATATCTTTTTTAAACCTGACCAAAAGATCTTCTTCGTTGATAATATTTCCGATATGACCTTCTTCATTTGCATTGTGTATAAATATAAGGAAAGCATTATAACGGTCAGAAGTGCTTTTATACCGTAACCCTATGCCAAAGGAAGTACTCTTTGTGTCCTGCCCTGTATAAAAACCCTTTTGACTTATTCTGAGATAATTTACGCTTAGGGATAATCCATTTCTGAAATTTCTTGAAAAATTTGCCCTTACATTGATATTATCCTGACTCGCTAATTGAGAAAAGTATAAATCAGAGATAGGTCTATTCTGTTCGTAAAATCTAAAGGTATTTAATTTTAGCTGATATATGTTGTATTGATTATACCCTGAAGTAAAACCACTATATATCTCCGGTTTGTAAACTAAAGGATAAACCGCTGAACCAAAATTTCCTGTACTGACAAAATCTTCATTATTGCGAATCAACATATTATTGCGCAAAAAAGAAATATCAGCAAGTGTGTCTGTGAGCGAAGTTTTTTTATAAATATTATCCGTTAGTATATATTTGTAAATGGTGGAGTCCGGCCCTGTATCTTCTTCTGCTGATAATTGCTGATTAGGTCTTGATCCACCACCTTGCCCAAAATTTGTCGGTCTTTGAGCAAAAATCGTATTACAAATTATCACCAGACCAGCCACAAAAAAAATGAACCTATATCTTTGGAATGTTTTGCCCATTAAGTTTTGAGACATACTTATTTCTATCAGTTAAATACCCAATTAAAAACGCAAAGATACTGAAAATCGTTGTGCACATCTCCACATAATAATGCATATCAGTCAAAAAGTGAATCAACAAAGGCCTTTCGGTTGAATACCTGTAGCTGTTCTAACCCTTCTCCTACACCTATAAATTTGATCGGGATTTTGAATTGGTCAGAGATTCCAAGTACTACGCCCCCTTTTGCAGAACCATCGAGTTTGGTAAGGGCTATTGCTGTGACTTCAGTTGCAGCAATAAAATGTTTTGCCTGTTCGATAGCATTTTGTCCAGTGGTGGCATCCAGAACAAGCAACACTTCATGCGGAGCACCAGGCATCTTTTTTTCGATAGACTTTTTTATTTTAGTCAGCTCTTCCATCAGTTGTTTTTTAGTATGCAACCTACCTGCCGTATCTATGATGGCTATGTCCCTACTATTATTTAAGGCATATTGAGTTGTCTCGTAGGCCACAGCTGCAGGATCAGTATTCATTCCTTTTGAATAAAAATGAGCTTCGCTGCGTTCAGACCATATCTTAAGTTGATCTACTGCTGCAGCACGAAATGTGTCACCAGCACCGAGCACTACATTTTTGCCTTTCTTTTTATATTGATAAGCTAGCTTACCTATTGTTGTTGTTTTTCCTACTCCATTTACCCCGACTACAAGAATAATATAAGGACTCACTCCATCGGGTGTTTCATAATCGTCAATATCACTAGTATTGTTTTCTGCCAGAATATCGATGATAACATTTTTCAGGATAGAATTTAATTCATCTGTATTAAGGTATTTATCCTGAGCAACCTTTACTTCGAGGCGATCAATAATTTTTACAGTTGTTTCAAGTCCAACATCTGCAGATATAAGTATGCTTTCGAGTTCGTCCAAAAAATCAATGTCTACTTTCGATTTACCCGCAACGGCCTTACTGATTTGGCTGAAAAAACTTTCTTTTGTTTTCTCCAGACCTTTATTCAGATCTTTTTCTTTATCCTTTGAAAAAAATTTATTAAAAAAACTCATGCTTGCAAATTAATTATAAAAAATATCAATCACCCAAAAAACCTTATATAAACGGGTAGGAAGATAGGGATTAATTCCCTACCTGTCCTCTCACACCACCGTACGTGCCGTTCGGCATACGGCGGTTCGCAAAGTTACTAAGTTTTACTGTAAG
>JAYTNJ010000284.1:0-11564 GCA_043748345.1 Saprospiraceae bacterium | reverse complement strand
AAACTTAATACAAGAAATAAATTTTTATGCCAGTCAGCCTAAAAGTAGAATTTTATGCGGTTTGTAAAAATAGTGCTTTTCGGAGTGGACTCATATTTTAAAAATTGAATAAAATTTGTCTTTAATTTTGCTGAAAAGTTAATAAATAAATATTTTAACCTACCTTAGACTTAAATATGCAATATTTTATAAAAATATCACCTTAGAATATGATATCTACAACCGTAAAATACTCCGATACTAAAAATTATATCGGAGGGAAATTTATTGATATACTAAATGAAAGAACCCTGGATGTCATTACACCGGTAACCGGAGAAACGCTTTCAAGAATTCCATTGTCAGGGCTTAACGAGTTGAATGCCGCAGTACAAGCTGCTAGCGCCGCTTTTCCTGCCTGGTCTGGTACTCCCATCAAAGAAAGAGTTCAGGTATTCTATAGATATAAGAGGTTACTTGAAAAAAATCTTAGAGAATTAGCCATGCTGGTTCAGGAAGAAAATGGTAAAACACTTGATGAGTCAATTGCAGAAGTCGAAAAAAGTATCGAATTGACAGAATTTGCCTGCTCCTTGCCACAGTTGATTTCCGGAGAATTACTTGAAGTAAGTAAAGGTGTAGAATGCAGAATTGAACATAAGCCTTTAGGTATTGTCGCATCTATTGCGCCATTTAATTTTCCTCACATGGTACCACATTGGACCATACCAAATGCTATCGCCCTGGGCAATTGTTTGATATTAAAACCTTCAGAGCAAGTTCCGATTTCATCCAATCGTATAGCAGAAATGCTAAAAGAAGCAGGACTCCCCGATGGGGTTTTCAACATCGTGAATGGTGATAAAGAAATTGTAGATGCCATTTGTGATCATCCCGAGATATGCGCAGTTTCATTTGTGGGATCTACCAATGTGGCTAAAATTGTCTATAGACGAGCTACATCAAACCTGAAGCGATGTGTGGCATTAGGCGGTGCTAAAAATCATCTCATCGTAATGCCGGACGCACATCCTGACATGACAGCATCCAATGTAACAATGAGCATGAGCGGATGCGCCGGACAACGTTGTATGGCGGCATCGGCGATGGTAGCAGTAGGACAAACAGATAAGATTATTGAGAAGATATGTGAAGAAGCCAGAAAAATTATTCCCGGTAAAAATTTGGGAAGTGTAATAAGCCGAGCAGCCAAAGAAAGAATCGTAAGGTATATTGATGAGGCAGAACAAGCTGGAGCCAAGGTTCTGGTGGACGGACGAAATTGTGTGGTTCAAGGATGTGAAAATGGATTTTTTGTTGGTCCAACAGTGATTGATTTTGTAGATCCCGAAATGGCCATTGCCAAAGAAGAAGTTTTCGGTCCGGTTTTGGCCATTATTCGAGCAAAAAATCTTGATGAAGCAATACATATAGAAAATAACAGCCCCTATGGCAACGCGGCTTCTGTTTTTACACAAAGCGGTGGAGTAGCTCGGCAGGTCATGGACAGGGCAAGTGCGGGTATGATAGGTGTTAATGTGGGTGTGCCTGTCCCTCGAGAGCCTTTTTCATTTGGTGGATGGAATGAAAGCAAATTCGGGGTGAATGATATAACTGGCAAAAGCTCCATTGATTTTTGGACAAAAATGAAAAAAACAACTGTGAAATGGAATCCTGAATCAAAGGCAAACTGGATGAGTTGATTTGCAATATTTTCAAAAGATTATGTCATATTTAGTATATTTAAATTGTATTATTCAATAGATAAAGATAAATAATGGAAATATTAACAACAAAAAGCAAAGAGGAGATTTTAAATGAAAATATGGATTATACTTTATTTTCCTGGTCGAAGCAAAAAGGAATTTCTCCCCTTTCAGTGAAATATGCAGAGGGCGTTTATCTCTATGATCAGGAGGGTAAAAAGTATCTCGATTTTTCTTCAGGGCTGATGAATGTAAATATTGGCCATGGTAATCAAAGGGTAACAAGAGCTGTCGTAGAACAAATGCAGCAGGTAAGTTACGTTACTCCCAGTTGTATTACAGAAGTCCGTGGAGAATTAGGTAAAAAACTTTCTGAAATTGCACCTGGAACTTTAAACAAGACATTTTTTACTGTTTGCGGGGCTACAGCCATAGAAAATGCCATAAAGTTGGCACGTCTTTATACAGGGAAACATAAAATTATTGCTCGTTACAGAGCTTTTCATGGTGCATCTTATGGTGCCATGACTGCTGGTGGCGATCCTCGTAAACTACCTTCAGATTCTCAACAAATTCCAAATGTTGTCCATGTTGAAGATGCCTATTGTTACCGTTGTCCGTGGAATAAAGAAGTAAATACTTGTCATCGTGAGTGTGTAAGTCACATAGAACGTATTATACAGTTCGAAGGGCCTGAAAATATTGCTGCTATACTAATGGAAGGCGAAAGTGGCTCATCAGGATGTATAAAATATCCACCTGATTATTTAAAGAGGATAAGGACTTTATGTAATGAATATAATATCCTACTTATTGCAGATGAGGTCATGAGTGGATTTGGAAGGACAGGCAAATGGTTTGGCGTCGATTATCATGAAGTTGTGCCTGACATGATTGCTACTGCCAAAGGTATTACATCCGGTTACCTTCCTCTGGGAGCGTTGATAGTTTCTGATAAAATAGCACATCACTTTGATGATAAACCATTGATGATTGGACTGACATATTCGGCCCATCCGGTTACACTGGCCGCTGCGCTTGAAGTCTTAAAAATTTATGAAGATGAAAACATGTTGCAGAATGCTGAAAAGATGGGATATTATATGGTAAAAAAAGTAAATGAGCTTATGGTAAAACACCCCAGCATCGGAGATTTCAGGACAACCGGACTTCTAGGTTGTATTGAGCTGGTAAAAAATAGAATATCAAAAGAGCCAATGGCACCATTTAATGCAAAACCACATGAGATGGAAATTATGAACAAGGTAGCCGGAAGAATTAAAGATCTCGGTATGTACACCTTTGTTCGATGGAATTATATATTTACTTGTCCGCCATTATGCGTAACTGAAGAGCAGATTGACGAAGGTATAGAGATCATCTCAGATGCTATAAGTATTGCTGACGCTTATTGCCATTAGTCTTTGATACTATGAATGAGAATAAAGGATTATATAGTGATGACCTGGCTCCGATACCACAAAGTGACAGGAGCTGGAATGCGTGGAATTATGCTGCTTTGTGGATAAGTATGAGCCTTTGTATACCTACCTACATGCTTGCGAGCTCACTCACAGAAGGAGGAATGAACTGGTGGCAAGCAATACTGACCATCTTCCTCGGTAATTCCATCGTGTTGATTCCTATGATTTTGAATGGGCATGCAGGAGCGAAATATGGAATCCCATTTCCAGTACTTGTACGTTCCAGTTTTGGTATAAGAGGGGCAAATATACCTGCTATTTTAAGAGCAATTGTTGCCTGCGGATGGTTTGGAATTCAGACGTGGATTGGAGGGTACGCCTTATATTTATTGGCCAAAATTTGGTTTCCGGGTATTGATAACATTCCTCAAATTTTCCCTGAAATATTAGAATTACAAACAGGACCTGCCATTACTTTTATCATATTTTGGTTTTTAAACATGTATATTGTATATTTAGGAGTAGATAGTATAAAAAAACTTTTAGTTTTTAAGGCTTTTTTTCTTCCATTTGCAGCTATTGCTTTATTGTTTTGGGCAATTTCAGCTGGTAATGGCTTAGGGCCGATATTGGCTCAGCCATCTAAATTTTCGACCAATGCTGAGTTTTGGAATTTCTTTTTTCCGGGCCTTACTGGAATGGTAGGATTTTGGGCCACTTTATCTCTTAATATTCCTGATTTTACACGTTATGCCACATCACAAAAGGCACAGGTAACCGGACAGGTTTTAGGATTGCCACCCGCCATGACACTTTTTGCGTTTATTGGTGTTGTAGTCACGTCGGCTACATTTATCATTTACGGAGAAACCATTTGGGATCCTTTGGTTCTTGCCGGCAAATTCTCCAGCAAATTATTGGTAGGTATTGCCATGATAGCAGTAGTAATCTCTACTTTGGCGACAAATATTGCAGCAAATATTGTAAGCCCTGCTAATGATTTTGCCAATATATCTCCATCAAAAATCAGTTTCAGAACCGGTGGATATATCACCGGAATTATCGGGATAATTATCCTGCCGTGGAAACTTATTGCTGATCCCAGTGGATATATTTTTAAATGGTTGATTGCATATTCCAGCCTTCTTGGGCCAGTAGGAGGTATCATGATTGCTGATTATTTTTTTATTAGAAAGATGAACTTACATGTAAATGATCTTTATTCAAATACAGGTGCATATGTTTATTTTAAAGGATTCAATTTAATTGCTGTCATGGCTCTGATATGCGGTATTTTACCAAATATTCCAGGATTTTTAGTTCAGGTTCATATTATTTCGAAAGACTTAATTCCTTTCTGGCTGAATAATTTGTATAATTATGCCTGGTTTGTGGGTTTTGCAGTTTCTTTTATTCTATATTCTGTTTTGATGTATAGTTCAATAATGCAAAAAATAAATATGAAATATGGAATTCTCAAGGAACACTAAAAAGTATTTCTAAACATGGTGAGAAGAAAAGTGACCAATAAGTTTTTTAGTAATAATCTATAAATTGTAAAAAGTAAAATATAATCATGTCAATTTTAATATGTAATGGTAGGATAATCACGTCGTCTGAAGATTACTTTGCTGATATATATATTGAAGGCGAAGAAGTGCATACTATCGGTAAAAATATAAGTATTGCTGCTGACACTATAATTGATGCTAAAGGTAAATTTATATTTCCTGGCGGCATCGACCCTCATGTACATCTCGACATGCCGTTTATGGGTACCTTTAGCAGCGATAATTACGAGACAGGTACATTGGCAGCCTTGCATGGTGGTACTACTACAGTTATTGATTTTGTTCTCCAAACCCAAGGCAAATCTCTTTATGACGCCCTTGGTGCATGGCAAACTCGCTCGCAAGGGAATACTTTTAGTGATTATAGTTTTCACATGGCCGTGACTGACTATAATGAAAATACAAAAAGGGAAATCTCTGCCATGATAGAAAAAGAAGGTATTACATCCTTTAAGACATTTATGGCATACAAAGGTGCTTTGATGATTGATGACAGGCAGATGGTTTCTTTGATGGAGGAAGTAAAAATATGCGGAGGTATCGTAACAGTGCATGCTACAAATGGTGATATGATAGATTATCTGGTCTCAAAACATCGGGCTGAAGGAAAATTGAGCCCCCTGTATCACTATCTCTCACAGCCTGAAATATCAGAATCCGAAGCAACGGGTAGATTTGCAGATATGGCTTACTACACAGGAGTTCCGGCTTATGTTGTCCATATGACATGCGAGGGGGCTTTAAATCATCTCAGGCAGAATCAAAGCCGCAACCAAAAAGTATATGGAGAAACCTGTATTCAATACCTGATTCTTGACGCTTCGCTATATGAAAAAAATTTTGAAGGTGCAAAATGGGTCATGAGTCCACCTTTAAGGCAGAAAAAAGATCAGGATGCCCTTTGGGCAGGCATTAATCAGGGCACTATTCAGGTCGTGGCCACTGACCACTGCCCTTTTATGTGGGAACAAAAGAAAATGGGAGCAAATGATTTTTCCAAAATACCCAATGGCCATCCCGCCATAGAAAACAGAATGGAATTACTTTTTAGTGAAGGGGTTCAAAAAAATAAAATATCTCTGAACAAATTTGTGGAAGTGAGCTCATCAAATGCTGCAAAAATATTTGGAATGTTTCCGAAAAAAGGTTCTATTGCTGTTGGTTGTGACGCAGATCTGATAATTTTTGATCCTGAAAAAAAGCACACACTGTCCGCAGCCACTCACCATATGAATGTAGATTATTCAGCGTATGAAGGATGGGAAGTAAAGGGGAAATGTGAGACTACGATTTTAAGAGGGAGGGTGGCCATTGACAAGGGTACAGTGAATATTCAAAAGGGATATGGTCAGTTTATTAAGAGAAATAAGGTGAATAATATTATTTAATTTTTGTATAAACCGTAAATTGTAAAATTATGGCACGAATTATAAAATCAGGTCTAATCTAAATGTCCCTTCCCAAAACTGAAGGCGAAGGAACTATTGAAGAGATCAAAGAGGCAATGGTCGAAAAACACATACCGTATATAGAAGAAGCAGGAAGAAAGGGGGTACAAATACTGTGCTTGCAGGAAATATTTAATACTCCTTATTTTTGCCCGGGCCAAGATGCCAGGTGGTATGAAAGCGCAGAATCTGTTCCAGGCCTTATGGTGGAACGTATGCAGGAATATGCTAAAAAATACCAAATGGTAATGATCGTGCCAATCTATGAACGTGAGCAGGCAGGCGTATTTTACAATACAGCAGCGGTGATCGATGCTGATGGTTCATATCTGGGCAAGTATCGTAAAAATCACATACCGCACACATCAGGTTTTTGGGAAAAATTCTTTTTTAAACCAGGTAATTTAGGCTATCCTATCTTTGAAACCAGATATGCAAAAATCGGCGTGTATATATGTTATGACAGGCATTTTCCGGAAGGTGCACGAATTTTGGGATTAAATGGGGCTGAGATTGTGTATAATCCATCGGCTACAGTTGCCGGTCTATCTCAATACCTGTGGAAGCTCGAACAACCTGCCCATGCTGCAGCAAATGGTTATTTTATGGGATGTGTCAATAGGGTAGGTATAGAAAAACCCTGGAATGTGGGAAAATTTTATGGCTCATCCTATTTTGTTGACCCGAGAGGTCAAATTTTTGCTCAGGCATCAGAAGAAAACGATGAGCTTTTGATCTCTGAGTTTAATCTGGAAATGATCGACGAAGTCCGTTCTGTCTGGCAGTTCTTCAGAGACAGAAGACCGGAGACTTATAGCAAAATGACCGAACTTTAACTATTAGTGATCTCTATAAATTACAAAATTTTATGGCAGAATTTAAAAGACCTGCTTCAGAGAAAGATTTTGATGTAAATTTCGGGCAGATAAAACCTTTGATGAATGATACTGAAGCGTTTTATGAAAGCGCTAGATGCTTATTTTGTTATGATGCTCCATGTGTAAAGAGTTGCCCTACGAGTATAGATATACCATTGTTTATCAGACAAATACACTCTGATAGTCCTGAATTTGCAGCAAAAACAATTTATGATTCGAATGTATTTGGATATGCTTGTGGTAAAGTGTGTCCCACAGAAATTCTCTGTGAAGGAGCCTGTGTTTATAATCATTCTGACGTAAAACCCATCGAAATAGGTAGATTGCAAACATATGCAACCCATAAGGCCATACAATCAGTGAAAAAAATGTACTCTTTAAAAAAATCAACAGGTAAAAAAGTGGCAGTGATCGGAGCTGGCCCGGCAGGGATTTCGTGTGCCTGTGAATTAAGCAAGGAAGGAATTCAAGTTGATATTTATGAAGCAAGTGAAAAGCCTTCGGGATTAACAATTCATGGAGTGGCACCCTATAAAATCACTAATGAAGAAGTACTATCTGAGATGGATTATCTTCAGAAACAATTTAAGTTTAATGTACTATATGAAAATTTGATTTCAACAAAATCTGACGTCGAAAGACTTGAAAAAGAATATAATGCTATCTTCATTGGGATTGGGTTAGGAGAAACATCGGAATTATTTATCCCGGGTGAAAATTTAATAAATGTTTTTGGTGCGGTTGAATTTGTAAATGATCTCAGAAGGCTTCACCACAATGTTAAGGTACCTAATAAAATTATAGTTTTGGGTGGTGGCAATACTGCGATGGACGCAGCAGGTGAATGTGCACGAATGGGCGCTGAAGAAGTACAGCTTTGTTATAGAAGGACGAAAGAAGAAATGGGGGCCTATAATTTTGAATTTGAGCTGGTGAAGAGAGCAGGAGTTAAGACTGTTTTTAGTGTATCTCCGATAGAAATAATAGGAAATTCAACCGTGGCAGGTGTAAAATTTGCCAATACAAAAACTGAAAACGGAGTTGTGACTATTATTCCTGACTCTGAATATATTGAGTCATGTGACTGGGTCATAAAGGCAACAGGTCAATCAAAAAAAATCGAATTATTAAATCTCCTGGATATCCAAATGACAAATAGGGGGACAATAAAAGTTGACGAAAAGTTCAAGACTTCCAGAGAAAAATATTTTTCAGCCGGTGATGCTGTAAGTGGTGGCGAGGAAGTTGTGAATGCTGTAGCTAACGGCAAAAAATCAGCAAGATCTATCATAGAATTACTGGCTTAAAAGAATAAATGAATAAATGAATTAAATATGGCTAACCTTTACACAGATTTTGCGGGCATTAAAAGCCCTAACCCATTTTGGTTGGCTTCTGCACCTCCTACAAACACTGGATATCAGATCATGAAGGCATTTGATGCAGGGTGGGGAGGGGCCGTCTGGAAAACTCTGGGAGTTCCTGTCGTTAATGTTTCTTCCAGATATGGGGCATTAAATTATAGGAACGCCCGCATGGTTGGGTTTAATAATATCGAACTCATCAGTGACCGTCCCCTGAAGGATAATCTTCGCGAAATCGAAGAAGTCAAAAAAAGGTTCCCACATCATGCGCTCATTGTTTCACTTATGGTAGAAACAAAAGCTGAGTGGCATCAGATTGTTCAGGATGTGAGCAATGCAGGTGCAGACGGTATCGAACTTAATTTTGGTTGTCCTCATGGAATGTGTGAGCGAGGAATGGGTAGTGCAGTGGGTCAGGAGCCGAAAGTCTTAAAAACTATTGTAGAATGGGTAAAAGAAGTATCAACAATACCGGTCATAACAAAGCTGACACCTAATATCACAGACATAACCAGGCCGGCACTGGCAGCGGTACAAGGTGGGTCAGACGCTATATCTCTGATAAATACTATCCAAAGTGTAATAGGTGTAGATATTGATAATTTTGTGGCATACCCTATTGTCGATGGAAGGAGTACAAATGGCGGATATTGTGGACCGGCAGTCAAACCTATAGCCATGAACATGGTGAAAAATTGTGCCCAACATCCTGATATTAATATTCCTATTTCCGGTATCGGAGGTATTGAAAATTGGAGAGACGCCGTAGAATTTATATTGTTGGGATCAAAATCTGTTCAGGTGTGTACCGCGGTCATGCATTACGGATTTGGTATCATACGCGAACTTATTGTCGGCCTTGAACAATATATGGATGAAAAAGGCTTTCAAACTATTGAAGATTTTAGAGGAAAGGCTTTATCGAATATTTACCATTGGGAAGATCTCAACCTTAATTATAAGGTAGTTGCGTCAATCAATGAAAAAAAATGTATTGGATGCCAATTATGTTATACAGCATGCGAGGATGGAGCTCATCAGGCAATCAGATTATCCGGAACTCAGAATGATCGCATACCATTGATTATAGAAGAAAATTGTGTAGGGTGCAATCTCTGTTCGTTAGTTTGTCCGGTAGAAGACTGTATCACTATGGAGCGAAAAGATAAACCTGCGAACCCTGTAACCTGGAGGGATCGTACAAAAGCAAATGATATCCCGGTGACATTTGATGATGATAGGGCAGGTGGTTTGCACCATTGGGTTCCCGATCCATCTGATGCTCTTGATGCAGTAGTTCCAAACCATTATAAAGTTAAATAACTTGGATTCTTCCAAAATTATTATTCTTACAAAATGGATTAATATCCCGTGGCTCCTCCATCAGGGCTTGATGAGTCCGATGCTCCAAAATATACTTTGAACTCAGGATCATACATTATTCCCATCAGAGAACCAAGATTATCAACCGAACGCAATCGATGACCCATTTTTTCTAATATATTTTTGGTGTCAGGTGACAACAGATTTTTTTCATAAAATATCATATCCGGTAGCCATTGATGATGTATTTTCATGGCTTCGATAGCTTTATCTATACGCATATTATACGATAGTACATTTACTACGGTTTGAAAGACGGTATTTATGATAGTTCGCCCTCCCGGGGAGCCAATGATCAGATAAGGCTTGCCATTTTTAGCAACAATGGTTGGTGTCATACTGGAAAGCATTCTCTTCTCTGGTGCAATGATATTAGCTGCGGATCCTATCTGACCACTTTTTGTGGTGACTCCGGGAACAGGATTAAAGTCACCCATTTCGTTATTAAATATAAAGCCGAGTTTGTTTGAGCCCAACCTCGAACCATAGGCGTATTCTAATGTGTATGTCATTGAAACCGCGTTCCCATCCTTGTCAGCGACAGAAAAATGAGTAGTATTATTACCATCATATGGATGTCCGAAACGGGCTGAATCACTTACTGAAGCTTGATTCATATCAATATTTTTAAATCGCATTTGTGCAAATTCTTTTGAAGTTAACTTATTCAAAGGCATATCAGGATTGAAGTCAGGATCCCCAAGATACTCTGCCCTGTCAGCAAAAGCCCGACGCATCACCTCCGTCATTAAATGTACATAAGCCGTAGAATTAAACTCTATGGAGTTGAGATTTGCCTGCTCCAAAATATTCAACATTTCAATCATCGCTACTCCACCAGAACTAGGAGGAGGCATTGAATAAATTTCATAACCATGATATGTACTTTTAAGTGGTTTGCGTTCAACAGCATTATATTTTTCAAGGTCTTTTTTTGTAATTATTCCTCCATTTTTTTTCATATGTTTTTCAATTTCTTCAGCTACTACACCTTTATAAAATCCGTCCTTTCCTTTATCGCGAATCAAGCCCAAAGTATTTGCCAGTGCCAGTTGTTTCCACTTTTTCCCGGGCTTGGTTACTTCTGCATTTCTATCATTAAAATAGTTTTTCATAAATTCATTCGATTTATTTGCTTCAACTATCTTAAGCGCTTCTTTGTAAAGGCCCCATGGCATGACAAAACCGTTTTTTGCTAGATCAACTGATGGCTGCACTAATTTTTTCCATGGTAATTTTCCGTATTTTTGATGTGCCATGTACAGTCCGGCCACTGTACCGGGGACACCTACTGCCTTTAAAGTATGGTGGTTGATGCCATCAATTAGTTTCCCTGCATTATCAAGAAACATATCAGGAGTTGCCGTTAAGGGTGCTTTTTCGCGAAAATCAAAGGTTGTTACTTCACTCACTGCATCCATGTAAACTAGAAATCCACCGCCGCCGATATTTCCGGCAGTAGGATGGGTGACTGCTAAAGCAAACGCCGTCGCCACAGCAGCATCTATAGCATTTCCACCGGATTTTAGAATATCGGTACCAACTTGTGATGCCAGTTTATTGGAGGACACCACCATTCCGTTTTGACCATAGACCTGCGCAATACTGTTAAAATGGCAAAATAATAGAATAGTAAAAGATGTGACTTTTATTAGACTTTGCTGATTTATTTTCGCAAAAATACTCATATAGATTAATGTCAAGATTTGATATTTATAGTTACCCCCAATGTTCGGACAGTTTAATCTTAATTTATAATAAATATATTATTATTTATTATTATATGTTTCTTTTCTTTTTTTGTTACTTTT
>JAYTNJ010000283.1:0-20558 GCA_043748345.1 Saprospiraceae bacterium | reverse complement strand
CGCTATGATTTTCACCAAAATTAGTGAAAATTATTGAGAGTGAGAAATCTTTAAACAATTGTTTTTATTGATTTTCTCACTCTATTTCAACAATAGCTTGCGGATTTAAGGTAAATCTTTAAATTTTTTTTATTATGAAATCAGTTTGTATGTTTAGTTTTCTCATGTTCATGTTTGCGGCTATGTTTGGACAACCTCTAAATCTTGAGAAAGATATGAAAGGCGCTAAAATTTCATTTCAGTCAACCACTATTGATTATGGTATTATCGAGAAAGACGCTGATCCTGTCAGGGTGTTCCAATTTACTAATACCGGTGATATGCCACTACTGATCACAGATGCCAAAGGAAGCTGTGGTTGTACTGTACCGACCTACCCTAAAGAAGCCATCGCTCCGGGTAAGTCAGCCTCTATTGAGGTCAGATATGATACTAAAAGAGTTGGAAATTTTACCAAAATGATCACTGTGGTCTCCAATGCAGGCGAGCCTGTCACATTAAAGATAAGCGGTGAGGTTAAAGCTGGTAAATAAAAAGATTTCTTTCGCACACTACCCCGATTATCACTTAAAAATGATGTCGGGGTTGTTTATTACTTTTCAGACGATACTTCTTCCGTGGTAGTATCGAAGATGAGTTTTTTGAAATAAATCCGGAAGATTTCCTTGTGTAATCTTTCCTGCTGCTATAATTTCAATTTCGGGCAGTGCTACAGCCTGCATTTTAATCAGCATTTCAGACCCGGCTGATGCAGTGGCCTGTCCACCAGATGACAAAATAAATCGTATATTACTCACGGATTTGAGTTTAGCTACTTCATCAGTTATGTTATGGCAACTGTCTATTGCTTTATGCATAGTTACCGGAAATGGGGCTGCTTCCCTACATATCCTATACACCGCACTCATATCAATAGTAATGTTATTTTTAGATCCCACTGAAAGTGCGCCGAAGACAAAACCATGGATGCTAAAAGCTTTAAATCTTTTGATAGATGCAACCATTTCCTCAATTTCTTCTTCACTATATACAAAATTCCCACCTCTGCATCTGATCATCACTTTCACAGGTAGCTTTATCTCTTCAATTATTTGCTGAACGAAGGCAGCGTCTGGAGTTAGCCCGTCCAGGTTCATGTGACTGCATACTTCCAGCTGGTCTGCACCCTGGTTGAGAGCATGAATACATTCTGCGATCGTCTCTACACAAGCTTCAAGGATAGGGTGATGAGTCATAACAATACTTTCAAATTTTTCATATAACACCTCGATTAAAAAAAGTTTGCTAAATGTGTTGTTTTTGTTCATTTTATGCAAAAAAATGAGGTAATACGACAAGCATTACCTCAACCCTAAGCAAATGAAACCAAATTGTTTTACTTATTGTAAAACTTACTCAAAGGTATTTAAAAAAAATTATTCAAAAAGTATTTTTATAATAATTGAGATATCGCCTATGTGCAGGGTCACTACATCCGTCCATGAGAGTTTGGCTGAGGTAAATTATTCTGATAAATTATGAGTAATATTTGTGCAATGCATGAATGATTTTGCCAAAATTTAAAAATGTAATTTGAATATATCAAAATGATATATTGTTAATCGTATTTAACATATATGTAAAATGTATTTAAAAATATTAATAAAATAATTTGTTTTATAAAATTACATTACATTTGTGGTGGCACTTTTAAAATAAGGACTTTTATCATCATGAAAACAGAAAAACTAGACCATTTACTTGAGATTAGTATCCGCAGAATAGCAAATACTGAGATATCATTTATGCGCAATATATACAACGACGTAGAGTGGAAGTCCAGGATGATCCTGCTCAAAGGTTGTCGCGGTGTGGGTAAAACCTACATGATGTTGCAACACCTAAAATTGGCAGAAACGCCTAATGCATACCTTTCATTGGATAATCTGTTTTTTCTTACTAATACACTCTCCGAAACGATTGACGCACTGTATTCAAAAGGGATCAAACTTATCGGCTTGGACGAAGTTCATAAATATCCCAACTGGTCCATAGAGCTTAAGAATATTTATGATAATTACTCGGATATTAGGCTCATCATTACATCTTCTTCGGCACTAGACATTATGGCTGGCAAAGGAGATTTGAGCAGACGATTGGATGAATATCGGATGAAAGGATTGTCATTTACTGAGTATATGACTTTGGACACTGGTGAAAAATTACCATCTTTTACTTGGGACGAACTGCTCACTAACCAATTTGAGATTCATGATGAATATTACGAAAAAATGGATATTAGCAGGAAGTTCAATATGTACCTAAAAAAGGGATATTATCCCTACTACAAAGAAGCGGGAAACAAGTATCATGATAGATTACTCTCCGTCATTATGCAAGTGATAGACTCTGATATGGCGGCGATTTTCAATATAGACTACGAAGCCACACGTCAAATTAAAAAATTACTAGCGATCATGGCAAGGATTGTACCTTTTAGTCCCAATGTGTCGAAACTGGCTAGAGACTTGACGCTTTCACGCAATAGTGTACTCACCTATCTAGATTACCTATCTGAAGCTGAAATCATCAATACGATAAAATCAGAAGCTAAGTCCGATAGCGCACTCACCAAACCCGACAAAGTATATTTTGAAAATACTAATTTATTGTATGCCTTTGACGTAGCATTGGTCAATACCGGGACTCTAAGAGAAACATTCGTCATGAACGCACTTAGTAGGTCTGGATTAGTTTCGACACCCATCAAGGGTGATTTTATGTTGAATAATAGCCATGTCATAGAAGTAGGTGGCGCAGCTAAAACCTTCCACCAACTATCGGGTATGCCCAATGGCATCCTTGTCAAAGAAGGAATCAGCAAAGGTAGTGTAGGTGTATTGCCTATGTGGATGCTAGGACTATTATAGGTAAAATGAACTAAGCATAGCCTGAAAATCAAATGATTATTGGGCAATTTAAATAATATTTTCGTGCTTAATTTTTAGATCCTTTATGTCTTTCTGTATGCTCTGAAGCCAAAAAAACTACCACATAAGCCACCTATGATGTGGGCAGACTCTGCAATTTGGTTTACCTCGACACTCTGCAGAAGTTCCTTGCCGACAAAAAGCAAAGCCACAAGTATGAAAGTGACGGGTATTTCACCGGATGAAACATTGGTAAATGAAACCAAGAGTATAAGCATAAATACAATACCACTAGCTCCCATCAGACCTGTATTAAATAAAAAAATATTGAGAAGCCCTGTAATGAGTGCAGTAATCAAAATCATATACATGAGTTTAGATGATCCATATTTCTCTTCAATAATGGGACCCAGCAATAATATAAATGTAAGATTTCCTAATAGATGCTCAAGAGAAGCATGCCCGGCCACATGATTGACCAAACTGAAAATAGATAATGGATTTGACCAGTCCACTGATGGGTAGACCGTAAATAAGGGCATCAGTTTACCCAACATAAACTTGTCAGCCACTAATATGCCCGTGCAAATCAATGCAAAAGATAGTACCACGGGGGAATTCCATTTTAATTTTAAGCCCATATCGAGTTATTTTGAATTCATTCCTGAAGCTTTTTGCCAAATGCCAGATCTCCGGCATCACCCAAACCCGGCACGATGTAAGACTTAGCTGTCAGCTCTTCATCTTCTGCAGCCATCCATATATGAGCATCAGGATACAATCTTCTGATATAATTGAGACCGTATGTAGATGCTATGACTGATACTATATGCAATTGTGCGTACTGACCATATTCTTGCATCGATTCCAATGTCTTCTGTACGGAAGCTCCTGAAGCCAGCATCGGATCTGTCAATATTAATGTAGCACCATTCAGATCAGGACAAGTGATATATTCCAGATTGATCTCAAAAGTACCGTCCTTGTGATTTTTGCGGTATGCGGCAACAAAACCATTGTTGGCCTCATCAAAAAAATCGAGCAAACCATTATGCAGTGGAAGTCCTGCCCTGAGAATAGTACAAAGCACTATTTTATTTTCCGGAAGTGATGTTTTGGCTATACCCAAAGGAGTCTCTACATCCTGCTCGCCATATTCCAGATATTTACTAATTTCGTAAGCAAAAATATTACCCAAGCGCTCCATGTTTTTTCTAAATAAAAGTCTGTTATTTTGTCCATGTACATCACGAAGCTGCGCCAGGTATTTATTGGCTACAGAGTTTTGGGCTGATAAGTTGTGAATCATAATATGTAACAAGATGTATGTCAAAACACAAAGATGACAAATATCCTATAAAGCTAAAGAATAATCCCTCAATAAATCTACCAAGTGATGATAAATCCTATTTTTGCCTAACACATTAAAATCAGTACTTTTGGCCAGACAACAGACGATGGGTAAACTCGGAGAAGATACTGCTGCGTCTTATCTTCAGACTTTGGGATATATCATTCTGGATCGCAACTGGCGCTTCAGTAAAGCAGAAATTGATATCATTGCCAAAGACGGTAATATTCTGATATTTGTAGAAGTCAAAGCCAAATCATATATCTATTTTGGTGCTCCTGAAGACAGCATCTCGGCCTATAAAGAAAATCTAATATTCGACGCCGCTACTCAATATATGAATGCAATAGGCCATGATTGGGAGATTAGGTTTGATATCGTTTCTATCGTTTTTGACAAGGGTAAAAATCCGACTATAGTTCACTTCAAAGATGCTTTTTTCCCTGGGATATGAAACAAGCTTTAACAATGTATATATTTCTAATTGTTTCACCTAGTTAACTTTTAACAAAATAGCAACAGCATCTTTATCCTCATATTGCAACATTAGTCCCAGAAGATCTTTTTTCAGTTGGGATATTAAAATTCTATTTTTTTGATTATTATACCCATTGTTCATTTCATCTGGATCATGCTTAAGATCATAAAACTCCCACGATGACCCATTGCCATAGAAATAAATAAGTTTATATCTTTCTGTCCTAATACCAAAATGTGGCATTACTCTATGTGGATCAGGATATTCGTAGTAATGATAATACATGGATTTACGCCAATTTTTTATCTTCCCAGGCTGCTTGGCTAATGGCAAAACAGATACGCCCTGCATATCTGACGGCACTTTTACACCAGCGGCAGAGAGGATCGTAGGGGCAATATCTATATTCACCACCATTTCATTAACTACAGTTTTAGGTTGTATTACTTTCGGATATCTCATCACAAAAGGCATACGTAGTGATTGTTCATACATAAACCTCTTATCATACCATCCGTGCTCACCAAGGTAAAAGCCCTGATCTGATGAGTAGATAACGATGGTATTTTCCGCCAGGCCAGTTTTATCGAGATAGTCCAATACACGGCCTATATTCCGATCTAATGAAACAACACAGGCCATATAATCATGCATATAGCGCTGATATTTCCAGAGTGCAATTTCTTTGACGGACATTTTTGAGGTGTCCAAACTTGCATTTTCCGTTTCATAGTATTTGTCCCAAGCCTCTTTTTGAGTAGCGGTCATTCTTTTTACGTAGCTCACATCTTTTGTATTGACTTTTGAATCCCAATCCCACCTCAGATCTTTGACTTCCATGAGCTGATGTTCTGCGGCCTTCCTGCCATTGTAATCATCAAAAAAATTAGCCGGAACTTCAAATGGTTTGCCGTCAAACGCATGAAGATCCTGAATGTCAGGCTGCCATTCTCTGTGAGGCGCTTTATGACCGATGACCAAACTAAATGGTTTGGATTCGTCTCTGCCTTTGTCAAGCCAAGTCAAAGCTTCATCAGTAATGATATCTGTGGTATATCCATCTATTCGCACCCTGGAACTATCCATATTGATAAAATCAGGATTATAATACAATCCTTGTCCGGGCAAAATTTTCCAGTAGTCGAAGAATTGAGGGTGGTTATTAATGTGCCATTTGCCGATCCATGAGGTTTCATAGCCATTTTCCTGCAGATATTTGGGAAACATCGGCTGTCCGGTATTGATGCGTGTCTCTGTGCGATTGTCATACTGGCCGTTGAGATGATTGTATTTTCCGGTCAAAAGTACAGCCCTGCTGGGACCACAAATAGAATTGGTACAAAAGGTGTTCTTAAAAATAGCTCCTTCATTGGCTATGCGATCTATGTTTGGAGTTTTGATGTGTGGACTTCCGTAAGCACTTATAGCCTGTAAAGCGTGATCATCTGAAAATATGACGATGATATTTGGTTTTTTGACTGTCTCTTGTGAAAAACAAATGGAATAAAAGAGAATTAAGACGACAGTTAAAACTTGTTTCATAATATTAATATGGTCTTCTGAGAGTGATTTATATAGTAGATAACTTCTAATTTTAAGCCGATTCTCCATATGGCTGAACTCACTACCATTTGATTTATCAAAAGTAAAAATAAATTTTCCTATAAGCGTCTTAATCACAAAATGTTTAATAAAAAAACCCTGCTTTTCAATCTATAAGTAGAAAAGCAGGGCAATATTTTTAATAAAGAAGCCTGAACGAAAATTGTCAGAAAACTCTTTTATTTATCAAACCACATAGGAGTATCTATATTTACGCCCTTTGGAGTATTAGGATTTGAATTGACTTCTTCGCTTCTATATAATAATCTTCTGAACAAACCCTGAACCGGAGCGGCAGGCGGTGTTTTTAATGAAGGGGTTTCATTGCCAGCGATTCCTGATCTTCTGTTTTGTGTCCAGCCTTCTATAGGTCTCATAAATAGATCCAGATACTGTTGTTCGGCTAGTTGCTTTCCAAAATTTGCACTGGTCAGAGCAGGTAGGGAGTTTGCATATAGTAATGCTTCAGGGCCAGGAACACCAAATGATTTTAGAGATTCTTCTACACCTTTTCTGTATTTTACATTGGCTGCATCCATTCCTCCAGGAGCAAACCCTCTGGCAATAGCCTCAGCCTCAAATAATAATTGTTCGCTGTAAGAAAATGATACTTCAGGAAGTTCCGGTCTTAACAAATTCAAATTGACCAAAGCTGATTTTGTAGAAAAAGTTTCTGTTGATTCTAATGCTATAAATTCATTCGCAGCAGCATCAGGGCCCTTTTGATAAAAATAAGGAATCCTTGGATCTTTGAGTGTTACCAGTAAGTTATACACTGGTTTTGCACAGTACCAATCCTGCTGTACACCCCCTCTGAAAATTGCTGTAAATGAAAATCGTGGGTTTTGTCTTCCCGGCTGATTAAAATATTTAAATTGCATAATATCATCCACAGAGCTGATAAAATTATTGGTAGCCATCAGCTTTCCAATTTCGGCACCCTTAGATGGATCAACATCTACCATAGAAAAGAGGATTCTTAGTTTAAGTGAGTTGGCAAATTTTTTCCACCGCGCCATATTACCGCCATAGTACAGATCGTTGGGGGCTTGAATACCTTTACCACTTTCAGTTATGTCTCCTATAGCCTGATCAAGCATAGTCAAACAGCCGTTTAGTACATCTTTTTGCAGATCAAACTTAGGAAAATCTACTTTGCCTGTAGCTGCTTCCGAAAAAGGTATATCACCCCACAAAAAAGTTGTTTGTGAATAAGTAAATGCCATCAGGATTTTGATTTGAGCCAATGAATTTTTATTGGGACTCGGAGTTGCCTGAACATTATCCAGAGCGACATTCAGATTTTTCAGAATGTCAGTGTAGGTTCTTCCCCACGCACTTCTAACTCTTGTCTGATCATAATTGGCTTGTGCAAGGCCCCATCTGCCCCCGGATGCCCACATCTGACTTCCTAAAGCTATAGGCCATGTTAATTCAGCCACCCTCAGCAATGACATTTGGGTAGATGCTCCTGAGAACAGTAAAGCCGGATCTACCGTAACTGACCTGTTGGGGTCTATATTGATATCACTATCCTTAAAACAGGAAGGAATAACAAGACTAATAACTAATAAAAGAATTAAATTTTTCATTTTTTTAATTTTTGGATTGTTGATTAAAATGATAAACGTAAATTTACACCAATTGTTCTACTGCTTGGGACACTTCCTCTTTCGAGACCTTCTCCTATCAATCCAGGTCCAAGTACATTGCTTTCAGGATCTATATGCGGAACATTTGATTTCAAAAGTGCAAGATTTCTTCCTTCGAGAGCTATTGATGCTCCACCAAACGGAGACTTTGACATTATTTTTTCCGGGAAGGTGTAAGATACTCTTATTTCACGAAGTTTGACATATGATGCGTCAAATGTGTTGGACTCAGGGCTGGTAGAGTTATCGAGATTACCATAATATTGCTGGACTGAAGCCACTGGTTTAGTATTTTCTGAAAACGAGCCGTCTGCATTTTTTACTACACCTTTATCTACAAATGGAGTTCTGTTATTTTCTGTAGTTTCAAGCGCCATACCTGACCCTCTCAGAATACTAACAGTTTGAGAATTTAAAACTCCACCTTCTCGCATATCAATAAGGAAACTACAGTTAAAGCTTTTATACGAAAATGAATTGTTTATACCCATTGTCCAATCAGGGTATATATTACCTAAAAGTTTTCTTGGACCCGGCACTCTCAGCCCTGTAGAGCCATTGATGACATAGTTTCCTTTATCATCGGTCAACCAACCCACTCCCTGAATGTTGAAAGTTTGGCCTGGTCTTGCAGAAATGAATATACCAAATCCGTCCCCTGATGTTATGATAAATTCTTGTAGACCTTCAGCCAATTTGTCTACTCTGTTGATATTTCTATTGAAGTTAAATGCCATATCCCATTTGAAACCAGATTTGGTTTTGATAGGTGTAATCGATAAAAGAGCTTCAAGACCCCTGTTAGATATCTGACCGACATTAAGTCTTCTGGCTGAATATCCAGTAGTCTGAGGCACTGCAATAGATATAATCTGATCGTAATTTGTAGTCTTGTAATAGGTAAGATCAAGATTTACTCTGCTGTCAAAAAAGCTAAATTCACCACCTGCTTCCCATGAATTTTGTCTCTGGGGTTTAAGATTGGTAGGAGGTAACACATTGGTAGCCGCAAATGCGGATGCACCGCCTATCGGGTATAAAATATTAAATGTGTAAATATCACTTGCTTGTGTTAGCGGGTTATAAGTAAAAGATAACTGATATGGATCCTCATCGCTACCCACATTAGCCACGTTAGCTCTCAGTTTGGCATAATTCATAATTCCACTTTTCTTCAGACCCATATTAGGAAACGCCTCTGTCAAAATGAATGAAAGACTCGTGGATGGATAGAAATATGAGTTGTTTGCGACTGGCAGTGTTGAACTCCAGTCATTCCTGCCGGTAACGTTTAGGAAAAGATAGTTTTTATAATTTAGGCTAATGTCACCGTAAGCTCCGAAAATTTCCCTTTTGCTTGTAAAGTTTGAAGCCACATTGGACTGCGCATTGGCAAAGGTGTATAATTGATCAATATTCAGTCCATCTGACAATATCCTTGATCTCCTAATGGTCCTTTGATTGAACTGATGGCCAATAATTGCCTTTAATCCCAAATCCTCAGTGATAGGAAGTGTGATAGACCCCATCAGGTCAGTCTGCAATTCCCTTTCAAAAATATCATTGGTGTCAAACTGACCATTTAATCTTCCTCTGGTTCCTCGGCGTGTGACCGACCTCCTGTTTTCAGTAAAAAAGTCAGTACCAATTCTACCCATTACGTTAAACCAAGAGGTTACATCATAGCTTAAACTACTACCTCCATACAGCCTGTCAACAACATTTGAAAACCTATTATACTTCAATACAAAATATGGATTGTTTTGTACTCCATTCAGGTCAATGGCTCTTGCCAGATCACCGGTCCACCCGGTTGGAACTGATTGAGTAGGAGTTGAAAATAAGTTTTCTCTTAACTCGTTTATATCAATAGTGGCGGGCAAGCTGGTCAGGATAGTTGGAATAATATTGGTTGTATTAGACCCTTGGGCCGGACGACCATCACTGGTTGTTCTGACATAATTTAACCAAACCCTTGATGTGAGTTTACTGGTCACTTTAGCGCCACCATTAAATGCCAGGGTATTTCTGCCCAGTGTTGATTCAGGAACTATACCAGACTGAGATAGGTTTGTAAAACTTACTCTATAGTCGCTTTTATCATTGGCTCCATCAAAAGAAATCGAATTAATGTATGTACTGCCTCGCACATAAAAATCTTTCCAATTATCAGGATGACCAGTCAAAACTGCTTTTTCACCTTTGTAGTCGGTAACTTCGCCTGTCATACTGCTGATCTTAGGTCCCCATCCATTAGCCAGTTGAGGATTATAAACACCTAAATTCCCCTGAGCATATTCACTCTGCACTTCTGGCAGTCTGAATACATTGTCTGTACGGAAAGATGAGTTCAGGGTAATATTTGTTTTTCGAGCGACATTAGACCTACCTCTTTTAGTTGTCAATATGATAACTCCGTTTCTGGCCCTTGATCCATAGAGGGCAGATGCCGCAGCACCCTTTAAAACAGACATACTTTCTATATCGTCCGGATTTATATCTCCTGCTCTGTTTCCTACATCCACACCACCGGTGACGATATCTGTTTCTGAATTATTGAAAGAAGAGTTTGAAACAGGGACTCCATCAACCACAAATAATGGTTCGCTGGAGCTGGCAATAGAGTTTGCTCCTCTGATCATAACTCTGGAAGAGCCTCCTACGGTACCTGATTGCTGAGAAATCCTGACTCCGGCTATTTTTCCAGCCATAGAGTTTACGATATTTGTTTCTCTGGCTTTGAGAAATTCGTCACCTTTTATGGTAGCGACTGAATACCCTAGTTCTTTTCTCTCTCTAACGATAGCGTTTGCTGTTACAACGATTTCATTAAGGCTAATCTGGTCTTCAGTCATGATCACATCTATAACATTGCTTGCTCCAATAGTCATTTCTGTGGTGATAAATCCGATAGAACTAAAAATAATAGTTTTGGCATCAGATGGAACATTAACAGAATAAGCGCCATCTATATCAGTTATGGTACCAATGGTTGTTCCCTTGACTAATACAGTAACGCCAATCAGGCTCTCATATGAAGTCATCACTTTACCTGTGATGGTCCTGGTTTGCGCCCAACTGCATATAGGTATTAAAAACGCTAAAATAATTAAGTACTGTCTCTTCATTTCAATTCATTTTTTGATTTAGGTTAAAAAAAATTATTCAATAATACTTATTTTCAAAATCTTTACAGATTTTTCAAGCCTTTGATTCAAGCCCAGAGCAGGATATAAAATGGCTTTTTGCTTTTGTATTTTTTTCACCACTTTCATACCTTTGGTCACCTTACCAAAAGCGGCAAATCCCTGACCATCAGGGTTGCGTTTGCCTCCAAAATCAAGGGGTGGTTGCGGGTTTATACAAATAAAAAATTCAGAAGTTGCGCTATTGGGAGTCGAGCGTGCCATCGAAATGGTACCATCCAAATGTTTTAGTCCTGTGACTGAAGTTCTTTCCAGTTCTATCGGTCCTCTTCTTTTTAATGAGTCACTATCAATACCGCCTTGAATTACTTCAATATGTGGTTGATCAGGTTTTTGATTATCCGGTCTAACTACTCTGTAAAATGAACCGCCATCATACACTTTGTCTTTGACGTACTGTAAAAAATTTGCTACTGTCACAGGTGCTTTATCGCCATACAATTCCAGCTCAATATTTCCTGCCGTAGTATTTATAACTACTTTTTGACTGAAAATATCCAATGATGAAAATGCAAATATTATCAGTACAAATACCTTTATGAACGATCCGATTTCTGTTTGTTTCATTATTTTGTTTTAAAGACAATTGAATATTTAAAGCTTGCAAGAAAAATTATATTTTAAGTTAAATACTTTCCAATATTAACTTATTGAAACCAAAGGTATTTCTTGGACTCAATAAAAAAGAATATTCCTATGATTTTTATAAATATTTATTAAAAATTATATTCATTAACCAGTAAAAATATTTGAATTTTGTAAAAAAATTGAATTTGTAAAACTCAGATACAATATTTGATTTTGTAAAAATGATTTATTTAATTTTATATTTGTATAATTCAAATAAAAAGTAACAAATAATAAATAATATTTGGATAAGAAAATTATCAGTGATTCTGTTTAGAGTAATTCATTTGATGGGTTTTATATGGTTTTTAAAAACTGTGTCAAAGTCTTTGGGTTGGAAATTTTTGTCTAATATCCTACCGTCCGGATGGATAAGAAATGTTTGCGGGACTGACTTCACTCCGTATAAATCCGAAATTTCATCCCAACCTTTGCAATTACTGCCATTGGGCCAGGGTAAATTGTCTTTTTTAACCGCTGCTTTCCATAAATGACATTTTACATCAAATGAAATACTGAGAAATTCAATATTTTGATTACTGTACGTAATATAGATATCTTTCCATAGGGGATTAGCCTCCCTGCAAGGCTTACACCATGATGTCCAAAAGTCAAGTACTACAAATTTGCCTTTAAAATCAGACAGACTAATTTCTTTCCCGGTTGTATCTTTGACAGTAAAGTCAGGGGCATTTTTACCATAAGATGTTTTATCTATTGATTTTGCGATCTTAAGTATATGAGCATAATAATCAGACTCCCTGGCTTCGCTATTTAATTGGCTAATCAGATTATTTACAGTATCTCCCTTGAAATTATTATTCATAATAACGTAATAGGTCGTAAAAGCTGCAAATGTAGTGTTCGGATTTTTTTCTATTAAAGCAATGCCTTTGTTTTTTTCAAATGCAAAATGGTGTTTAGAAAACAATTCATTATTTATGCCTCCTGTAATGAAGGCAGAATCTCTTTTAAAGTCAGGAATTTGAATTTTTACCTTTTGGGGTTCTATAAAAAAAGGAATCCTGATACTGTCATCTATCACAATAGAATGCAATCCCCACTTACTTATAGTATCACTGAAGCTGAAATGCCCATCTTTAATCTCCGTGATAGCCACTTCATATCGTTCATTGCTTATGAGATCCAATTTTTCCAACTTTATGCTTCCCTCTTTCAGATTTTCTATATATCCATCTACTAAATACTTTTTAATAGGAGTATTCGGATTTTGTGAACAACTCAAATAAAAAAAGATAAAGAAAAAGATCGTTTTATTAACCATTTGAAGGTTTGGCAAATTAATATAATCAAAAATTTCATACAATAATAAAAAAGTTAAATGAATAGATGACATTTTGAATATAAAATATTATTTGGGATTCATTTTTTGTATCTTAGTTAAATGAAATATTATCATACTTCGCTCATTCTATCAATCGTAATTAATTCCCTACCTTCGCACTACCTAATCAATAACAATTAGAATGCAATTACAGAATTACGCTACTGGCAAATGGATAGAAGGAACCGGTGACGGTAAGCCACTTTTTGATGCAAGTACAGGAGAACAAGTAGCGACAGCCGGCAGTGAAGGATTGGATTTTGCTGCCATGATGGAATTTGGTAGAAAAGTAGGCAATAAAAATCTACGTAAAATGACATTTCAGGAGCGCGGTCTTATGCTCAAAGCATTGGCAGTGTACCTGATGGAGCGCAAAGAAAAATATTATGAAGTCAGTTATAAAACCGGAGCGACACGAGTAGACTCATGGATAGATATCGAAGGAGGTATAGGTAATTTGTTTGCCAATGCCAGTTTGCGTCGTAAATTTCCCGATCTGCCATACTGTACTGAAGATGAACCGGTAGGATTGAGCAAAGGAGGCACATTTGTAGGGCATCATATACTCGTACCCAAAGAAGGTGTAGCCATTCATATCAACGCCTTCAATTTTCCGGTATGGGGCATGCTCGAAAAGTGTGCTGTCAACTGGCTGGCAGGTATGCCTGCTATCGTAAAACCTGCCACACTGACATCCTTTCTGACGGAAGCTGTAGTTAAAGATATCATTGCATCCGGCATACTCCCAGCTGGCGCTTTGCAGTTGATTTGCGGTAATGCCCGTACGCTGCTTGACCATGTAAATTATCAGGACGTGGTGACTTTTACTGGTTCTGCCAGTACCGGCATCTTACTAAAATCCAATCCTAATATCATAAAGGAATCGGTACCGTTTAATATGGAAGCCGACTCGCTCAACAGTATCATCCTGGGGAAAGATGCCGCACCGGGAACACCCGAGTTTGACCTTTTTGTAAAAGAAGTCAGAAAAGAAATCACGGTCAAATGCGGTCAGAAATGTACGGCCGTACGTCGTATCATCGTGCCTGAAACATTTATGGAAGATGCTCAGATTGCGATAGGGAAATCACTTGCAGGTACTATCATGGGAGATCCACGTATAGAAGGTGTGCGTATGGGTGCGCTGGCAGGACAAGAACAGTTGCTCGAAGTCAAAGGTAAACTGAAAGAATTGATGACCTTTTCTCAATTGGTTTATGGTGATCCTGAAGGTTTTGAAGTTAGTCACGGATCAAAAGAAAAAGGTGCTTACATGCCACCGGTATTGCTCCGGAATAATGACCCATTTAAAAATACTGGAAGCCATGAGATCGAAGCTTTTGGCCCTATATCCACTCTTATGCCTTATAAACATCTGGACGATGCCATAGAATTAGCCAGAAAAGGAAAAGGTTCACTTTGTAGCTCCATTGTAACCTTTGATGATAAAATAGCTCGGGAATATGTAGTAAATGCTGCTACACATCACGGCAGAATTCTGGTACTGAACAGGGAGTGTGCCAAAGAAAGTACAGGTCATGGATCACCCATGCCTTTATTGGTGCATGGAGGACCGGGCAGGGCAGGAGGCGGAGAAGAAATGGGTGGAATGCGTGGAGTCAAACATTACATGCAACGTTGTGCTATTCAGGGAACTCCCACTACCCTTACACAAATCACACAGCAATACCAATATGGCGGTCAATATATTCAGGACGTCAAACATCCATTCAAAAAATACTTTGAAGAATTGGAAATAGGCGAAACGCTCATCACCCACAAAAGGACGGTCACGGATGCCGATATTGTCAATTTTGCCAATGTGTCATGGGATCACTTTTATGCACACACAGACGCTACATCACTCGATGGTACACCTTTCACGCAGAGGGTGGCTCACGGATATTTTGTTCTTTCAGCCGCCGCCGGGCTATTTGTAGATGCTGCCAAAGGGCCGGTCATGCTTAATTATGGACTGGAAGAGTGTAGATTTACAAAACCGGTCTATCCGGGGATGACACTGGGCGTAAGACTAACCGTAAAAGAAAAAGTGACACAGGAAAAGAGAGATGACGAAGATTATAAAAAAGGTATCGTCAAGTGGCTTGTAGATGTGTATGATGAGACGGGAGAGACGGTAGCTATTGCCACAATATTGACTATGGTAAAGTTGAAAAATAAATAAATACTCATAAAAAAGCATAAATTATGCCAAACGGTCATATCACATCAGTTTATCACCATCATATCACCACCATCGAATTTTCCCATCCGGCCCAAAACTCTATGCCGGGATATCTGCTGACTGATCTTGTAGCACATATCAATGCAGCGGGTGCTGACGAAAATACTTATCTGATTGTATTAAGAAGCGCCGGAGACCGTTCATTCTGTGCGGGTGCAAGTTTTACTGAGCTTGCAGCCATTCAAAATTTTGACGATGGTAAAAAGTTTTTTATGGGTTTTGCAGGAGTTATCAATGCTATCAGAAAATGTCCTAAAATAGTGATCGGCCGCGTCCATGGAAAGGCAGTGGGGGGCGGTGTAGGACTTGCCGCAGCCTGCGACTATTGTATGGCAACCAAACATGCAACTATTCGCCTATCAGAACTGGCTGTAGGTATAGGGCCATTCGTGATAGGACCTGTAGTAGAACGCAAAATAGGACTATCAGCTTTCAGTCAGATGGCCATAAATGCCACCGAATGGCAAACTGCAGAATGGGGCAAACAAAAAGGACTTTTTACAGAAGCTTTTGAAACGATAGAACAACTCGATGCTTATATTGAACATTTTACATCTGATCTTGTCAAAAAAAACCCTGCAGCTTTGTTCCAACTCAAAAAAGTATTTTGGGAAGGGACAGAACATTGGGATAACCTACTGGAGCGCAGAGCTGAAATGAGTGGACAACTGATTCTTTCAGATTTTGCCAAAGATGCCATTCAATCCTTTCTGCAATCCTGAAAAAGTATTTGCATTCCGAAAATATAGGCAGATAGTATATTTCTTTTTACTTTTGGTTATTCAATCATTAAAATCTTACTTCAGATGAAAATTGGCCATAATTTAGTGTTGCTTTTTTTATTTTTAAAGATATCAGCCGGTTACACACAAACATATACGCCTTCACCACAAAATAAGGAAGCACGACAGAAGTTTCAGGACATGAAATACGGATTGTTTGTACATTGGGGTGCTTCCAGTGTGCTGGGTCATGGTGAGTGGGTGATGAATAACTGAAATATTCACGTGAAGGATTATAAAAAATTGCAAAATATATTTAATCCTATACATTTTAATGCCGCAGAATGGGTGAGTATGGCCAAAAACGCCGGTATGAAATACATCACATTTATCACCAGACATCATGATGGATTCAGCAATTGGGATACCAAGTACTCTGACTGGAAAATCACGAATACTCCTTATGGAAAAGATGTACTGAAAGAACTGTCTGCAGAATGCCGGAAACAGGATATCAAACTATTTTTATACTATTCAACCCTTGACTGGAGCAGAGATGATTATCAGTATACGACAGGCAAAACAGGTAAAGGCACAGGACGGACAAAAAAAGAAACCTGGCAAAATTATTTGAACTTTATGAAAAATCAACTCTCAGAACTCCTTACAAATTATGGCACCATCAGTGGTATCTGGCTGGATGGTCACTGGGATCAGCTGGACAATGATCACGATAAATCACTGACATCAAAAGTGGACTGGAAATATGATGAAATGTACCAACTGATACATACATTGCAGCCTAACTGTATGATTGGCAATAATCACCATCTTACACCTATTCCGGGTGAGGACTTTCAGATGTTTGAAAAGGATCTGCCTGGTCAGAATACAACGGGCTTCGGAGGGGCTGACATTTCAGCTTTACCTCTTGAAAGCTGCGAAACGATGAATGATAGCTGGGGTTTTAACATCACCGACCACAATTACAAATCTTCTGCAAAACTGATAAAATATATGGTGAATGCAGCGGGAAGAAATGCCAATTTCCTTCTTAACGTAGGTCCTATGCCGGATGGTGCTATTCAGCAGGAATTCAGGGATACACTTGCTGTCATCGGAGACTGGATGAGAAAAAACGGAGAGTCTATTCACAATACAAGAGGAAATGTCTATCCATCCAAAAGCTGGGGAGCTATCACGCAACGTGGTAAAACCCTATACATGCATATACTGGAGATGTCCAAAGTGAATGAACTTATATTTTTACCGGGTTTTACAGAAATGGTCAAAGACGCATACCTTCTGAAGGACGGAACAAAAATCAAATGTAAGCAGCAAGAAGAAGGCACATTTTTTTATTTGAAAAATATAACCCTGGATCCGATTGATACCATCATAAAAATTGAACTGAAATAATGACTTCAGGATTTAAAATCATTGTTTTTTTACTTTTAATATCATTCACGTCGATCTATTCACAAAATAGCTGGATTTATCCTTCAAATACTGAAATAGTCACCCCGATTCACAAAAAAAACTTCAATAATGACGGTGTCTGCCCCGAACGAAAACAAGGAGGCAATCCCCGCAAGGTAAACGGATATCAAGTTTTCAGTGGCTCGATGGATGGGAATAGACAAGTGGATCCACAGATAGCAGTAGGTGGCAACTACATCCTCGAAGGCACTAATAGCGGATTGCTGATATTTACTAAAGATGGCAAGTTTGTACAGGGAGTATCACAAAAATGTTTTAACCAGGGCATAGACCCCAAGATGTTTTTTGATATTCACAATCGTGTTTTTGTTTTTGACCTTTGGTGGTACTATGATAAAGATAAACTCAAACCCGTCAATATTGCCGTTTCTGAAACTGATGATCCCACCGGAGCCTGGAATATCTATCCCATCTCAAGAACCGAAGAAGTAGATGGCGGGGGTATAGGCTACAGTAAAAAATGGATGGCTTATTCATATCCGGGTGGTGAAGAAAATACCTTTGTGATGAAAACAGCAGAAGTTACATCCGGTAAACCCGCTCAGGTTTTTCACTTCAAAGGCAGTCTGGGACATCCTGTATTTGTACAGGACAATATAGAAGATCTATACTTTTTTGATATAGAAGATGAAGGTAATTTTGTGATCAGAAAAGTAAGAAGCGACGATCAGGGGAGCCCCATCTGTGAATTAGTGTCCCGAAAACCACATGAGCTGAAATACATAGATTATCCACCACTGTCACCTCAAAAAGGTACCAATCAAAAAGTGTCCAGCGGAGACCGAAATCCCAAAAACCTGGTACTCCAGAATGGACATATATGGTTTTCTCAAGCTGTAAACTGTGAAGGTCGATCAGCAGTCCAGTGGCACCAGATAGATGCTACCAATGGCAACATTGTCCAATCCGGACTGATCAAACATAAAAAATCATGCTACATTCAAACCACGCTTGCCGTAAATAGTCAAAATGATGTGTTAGTAGGTTTTCAGGAAGTCAATGAAAAAACATGTATCAGCCCAAGATTTGCATTCAGAAAAGGAAGAGATAAAAAAGGTAACATGAGAAAAACGGTCAGTATAGGTGAGGGCAAAGGAGCAACAGACGGAGAATCCTGGGGCGACTACAGTGGCAGTATAATAGATGGAGACAACCTGACTGATCTGTGGACCATTCAGAGTATCACCAATGAAAAAGGAAAAGGCGAAACGGTCATAACAAAAGTTCCTTTTGACAAAACTAAACAACGCCGATAATGCACAATTACTGAACTCATATCATAGATTTTTATCAATTCTATACCTCCTAAAATGAAAAAATATTGTTTGGCACTCGATCTGAAAAACACCCCTGTCTTGATAAACGAGTATATGGATTATCACACCAAAGTATGGCCGGAAATTATAGAAAGTATAAAATCTTCCGGTATTTTTTTGTTGGAGATTTATCTTACAGGCAATCGGCTTTGTATGATTATAGAGGCATCAGATGATTTTTCTTTTGATAAAAAAGCCGTTATGGATGCATCCAATGCAAAAGTACAGGAATGGGAAACACTGATGTGGAAATATCAGCAATCATTGCCTTGGGCCAAACCCGGTGAAAAATGGATAGTGATGGAAAAAATATTTGAATTAACTTGAAAATAGATAGCCATCAACATTTCTGGAAATTCGATCCCGGAAGAGATACCTGGATAGGTGAGGATATGAAGGTATTGCGCGCCGATTTTTTGCCCGACACATTATACCCTTTACTGAACCTATGTGGTATGGATGGCACTGTCGCTGTGCAGGCCGATCAGAGCGAAACTGAAACAGACTTTTTGATTAGTCTTGCAGATCATTATGAATGTATCAAAGGTGTAGTCGGATGGATAGACTTCCGGGCCGCCAATCTGTCGGAACGACTTGAATACTATTCAGAGTTTAAAAAACTGAAAGGATTCCGCCATATTTTGCAGGCAGAGGCAAAACTTGATTTTATGTTGGACAAAAAATTCTGTGCAGGTATATCAAAACTTAAGAAATTTAATTTTACTTATGACATTTTGATATTTCCCAAACATTTATCTTTTGCATATGAATTTGTAAAAAAATTTCCGGATCATAAATTTGTCATCGACCATATAGCAAAACCTGATTTTAAAAAATCTGATTTTTCTTTTTGGGAAAAAGAAGTAAAAAAACTGGCTGAATTGCCCAATGTTTACTGCAAAATTTCAGGATTGGTGACAGAAGCCCATTGGTCGCAATGGAAGCCTGCAGATTTTTTTCCCGCCATGGATATTGTTACAGAAGCTTTTGGAATGGACAGGTTGATGTTTGGAAGTGATTGGCCGGTATGTTTGCTTGCTGGTTCCTACACCGATATTTGGTCGATAACGGAGCAATACTTTTCCGCTTTTACAGCCCATGAAAAAGATAATTTTTATGGGGATAATGCCACTAGGTTTTACAGTTTGGAATAAGGGAGATATGCTATTAGCAGTTAGCTGGGTCGTGATGGGCAATATTTATGGATATAGATTCCATTTTTGCAATTTTATGTAAAAATGGAACTTATGAAACGGGCAAGTTCACGATAAACTCCGTTCCTTCGCCCTCCAAACTTACTGCCTCAATTGTCCCTCCATGCGCTTTCACAATATCATAAGCCAAAGATAGTCCTAGACCCGTTCCTTGCCCGGTGGGTTTGGTGGTAAAAAAAGGCTGGAAGATTTTATCTTTGATGGTATCCGGGATGCCCGAACCGTTGTCTTTGATAGCTATTAGCAGTTGGCTATTAGCTGTTAGTCGGGTGGTGATGGATACGGTAGGTTTATAACTGAAGTTTCGGACTTTTTAAAATAGTGAATATCAAATAAATATACATAACAAAATAGTTGCATAATATAACGTAAATCATTATCTTTGAGTTAG
>JAYTNJ010000282.1:0-1717 GCA_043748345.1 Saprospiraceae bacterium | reverse complement strand
TTCTCAAAATTGATTTAAGATTCAAAGGTTGAGTGACATTTTGAATATTTAACCCTCATATCCGGCTCCTCTCTCAAAAATTAAGTTTGACCTATCCGTTTATCGAGGCGATATTTTTTTAGCTTTATTATTGGCTTTCATGCAAAGATTCTGTCTATATGGTGAGTAAAAGTTTTCTAACCATTACGTTATTAGTACTATGTCTCTTGTCACACGGGCAACCTACCCGCGGCATTTCTGCATCAACGCCACTTTCCAATTGTGTGGCCAGACAGTGGACGGGGGAAAATGGTATAATTGCAAACAACCTCACATCCGTTCTTCAATCATCCGCTGGATTTCTGTGGATTACCTCCTATGTGGGAGCAATTCGCTTTGATGGAATACGGGCTGATGTGTATGACCATCTCACTCTTCCATTTCTTTCCACTGATTCATTTTATGCTTTGTATGAAGATAAGGAGGGCACACTTTGGTTTGCCACACAGGGAAGTGGAATTTTAATTTATAGAAATCAGAAATTTGAGCCTCTTCTCCCCAACAATAAAATTTTACCGAAATCAATTCGGTGCATGAAACTAAATCAAGATGGTTCGATCTGGGCCGGATCAATTAATCAAGGACTTTTTTTAATTCGTGACACAGTGGTTACACAGATCAGTCATCCGGCTCTTAATGAGGTAAGCATTCTGGGATTAGATGAAGATCATTTTGGTAATTTATGGATCGCCACAGAAGGTAATGGTGTCATCCGTAAAAATGGAAATACGTATGTTCAATATACCACTGCCAATGGCCTGATAAGTAATACAATTACATCCATTTTATGCTCCCCAACAGAAGAGGTTTATATCGGAACGTCTCAAGGGCTGAATGTCTTATCAAATAATAAGCTTTCTGTCATAACCTTTTTAAAAGATTTGCAAATCAACTACATGAAGCAAGATAGAGAAGGTACTGTTTGGCTGGGGACAGAACAGGGACTGGGTCGATATAATAAGGTAATGAAGCTTGAGGAATTTGTAAGATATTCTGGAAAGATATCGTTGACGCGCATTAATTCAATCTGCTTCGACCATGAAGGCTCTGTTTGGTTGAGTACTGGAAAAAGTGGTCTCGTTCGACTAACCGAATCCAATTTTGACAATTACACAGCCAACGAGGGATTAAGTAGTGAACGCATAAATGTTGTGTATGAGGCCGGTAGTAAAATGTTTATTGGTTCAGACGATGGTACTGTAGATGTAATAGAAAATGGTAAGATCCGATCATTCCCCATTTCAACTTCTTTAAACGGTTATGGTATTCGCGACATGTACCTTGATAAATCAAATGCGCTTTGGATTTCATCTTACGCAGGTATTTTAAAAAAATCAGATAGTCAGGAAAAACTCTTTACCGCAAAGGATGGATTGCCGGCTTTGGATGTCCGGAGAATGTTAACGGATAGTAATGGTAATTTTTGGATTGCAACACGGTCGGGGGGAGTTGCCAAAATGACGAATGAGAAAGTTACTGCTGTCTATGATAAAAAACATGGAATGCCCTCTAATTATATCCTTTCCCTGAAGGAGGACCGTAAGGGGAATATTTTAGTGGGCACACACAGTGGTGGATTGATAAAAATAACGAAGGATGGTAAACTGGAAACCTATCACATGAAGGATGACGATTCCGGTATTCTTATTTTCAATACTTATATTGACGAGGATAATGC
>JAYTNJ010000281.1:0-6388 GCA_043748345.1 Saprospiraceae bacterium | reverse complement strand
CGCCAAAGATAATCCTAATCCGGTTCCTTGGCCTGTGGGCTTGGTAGTGAAGAAAGGTTGGAAGATCTTATCTTTGATGGCATCAGGGATGCCAGGGCCATTGTCTTTGACTGAGATTTGGATGTAATCTCCTTTTCCACGCTCACCCCCAACCCCTAAAGGGGAGTCCACCCGGAAGGTGTTGAGTGATACAGTGGGTTCATAACCTTTTTCTCCTTTTTTGTTTTTATCATTGACAGCATAAAAGGCGTTGTTGATTAGATTAAGAATCACTCTGCCGATGTCCTGAGGTATGATTTCCATCTTCGGCAGATTGGGGTCAAAATGTGTTTCCACCGTCGCATTGAAGTCGATGTCTTTGGCTTTTAAGCTTTGATATGCCAGCCTTAGATATTCATTGCATAAGGCATTTATATCGGTGGCTTCTTTCTCTCCGGTGGATTTTCTGGAGTGCTCTAACATGCCTTTGACGATGTCGGATGCCCGTTTGCCATGATGATTGATTTTATTAAGGTTTTGTTTGAGATCAACCGCTATTAATATACCTTCTTCAATATCTCCCTTTTTCAATTCTTCTGTCATTTCATCGATCAGTTCACTACTCACTTCTGAAAAATTGTTGACAAAATTTAAGGGGTTTTGAATTTCATGGGCAATGCCTGCGGTGAGTTCGCCAAGGGAAGCCATTTTTTCTGACTGTATGAGCTGGGCTTGTGTGGCTTTTAAATTGTTAAGGGTACTTTCTAAGACTTTGTTTGCTGTTTGCTTTTGGCGGTTGTTTCGATACAGAATGAAAGCTATTAATGAAAACACGGTAAGACCACCTAACATTAAGCCGGTACGTATTTTATTTTTATAAGCAATGCTTTGCTGTTTTGTTTTTTCTAATTGCATTTGCTCTTCAAAACCGACATTCTGAAACTCCATTAGTTTTTCAGTCCTAGCTTTATTCAAACTATCTGTCATTATTTTTGAAATAGTTAGGTATGTCAATGCACTTTCAAGATTTCTTTTTCGCTTGTAAGCTTTTGAAATAAGTTCTGCAGACGTGGCTATTTGTCGTCCTGCATTTAAACCAGAAGCCAATTTAAATGCAACAGTTGCATAATTAAGCATAGAGTCAGTTTGTGTTATACCCTCGTATAGTTGAGCTAAATAAATATTTGTCAATACCTCACTTGTTACATTGTTATTTTCCCTGCCTACTTTTAATGATTTCCTGTAGTAATACTTTGCTGAATCAAGCTGGTTTTGATTTACAAAAATTTTGCCCAATGTATTTAGTATAACGCTTTGATAAGTCTTACTAGTAGAATTATTAGAAAACATTATAGCATTTCTTGCATAGAGCATTGCAGAATCAAGCTTATTAATCTCCAAATAACTATTTGCAATATTCATACTAGCATGTGTTATGCTGTTTTTCTCTCTAATTTCTTTTGTGATCCTGATTACTTCTTTATAATTCAGAATGGCCTTTTCCATATTGCCTGCACGACTGTTTGTATTACCTAAATTATGCAAAACGCCGCCTAAAAGGTATATACGCCATTCATGGGGGCTATCAATGTATTTCCTTATACTCTTTGGAAAAAAAACATTTTGTTCACTCCTCTCATCTTTTACTATAGCCATTGATTCATTGAGCAATTTAAATGACATTGAAAGATTTCCTTGTTTTTGTAACAGGTAAGATTTATTGATTAATTCCATAGCTGTCCAAAGTGATTGTTTTATTTTTTTTGATTCCGCCAATGCTAAATCAGTATAATACAAAGCGCTATCTATGTTGCTTTCGGCATAATAGCCGTAAAAGTCTTCCAGCAATTCCAAACGTACACTGTCATTTTCAACCACGTTCAGTGCCTGATGCAGACTGTCAGGATATGGTTGCTTTTGTGATTTTACAATGATAGGAAGCAAAAACAACAGGTATGTAAATATTGATAATTTTTTTTCAATCATTTTTATTGCTTTCTTCATTTTGCAGTGTATTATTTACAATTTTTATTAAATCATTTTTATCGGGCAGGTACAACTGGTATTTACTCACAAACAACTGGCTGTTCATGCCATAAGTAGCATATTCTACCAGCAGTTCGTCTTTATCTTTTGAAAGGATGATTCCAATGGGTGGGTTATCGCTTTCCATATTTTCTTCATTGGCAAAATATGCGAGATAGAGATTCATTTGGCCAATATCATCATGTTGCACTTCATTTATCTTTAAATCTATCAATACAAAACATCGGAGAATGCGGTGGTAAAACACAAGGTCAACCCGGTAGTGTTTGTTATTGATGGTCATACGGTATTGCCTGCCCACATAAGTAAATCCTTTGCCCAATTCTAATAAAAACTGTTGCAGGTTATTACACAAATGATTTTCCAGTTCCTGCTCAGAGGGCAGTTGTTCTTCGGGGATTTTCAAGAACTCAAAAACATATGGGTCTTTTAAAATATCCTTTGCGGTTGCTATTTCCTGACCTTGGAAAGCAAGTTGCAAAATTTCTTCTTTGTTTTTACTCAGGGCAAGCCTTTGAAACAAGGCAGTATTTTTCTGACGTTTCAACTGTGGAACTGACCATTTTTCGGCAATGGTTTGACTTTCATAAAACATCCGTTCCAAATCATCATCAATCTTTAACAACTCTACAAAATGCGACCAGCTCAATTGGTGAGAAGGCTTCTGACTTATTGGGTAGCGAAGGTAAAAAAGCCTCATATAGATTATATTGCTTCGGCTAAAGCCCTTACCATGCAACAATGAAAGGTCTTTTGCCAAATTGTTAATCAAGGCCTTGCCATACTTGGCTCTGGCGTTTCCACCTTGCTCAAATTCTATTATGTGCTGACCAATTTGCCAATAGGTTTCCAATAATTGGATGTTTATAGCTTGGGTTGCTTTTACTTGTCCGAAAATATAAGTTTCCGAAATTTTACCCAATAGACTTTGATATTCCTGGGGTTTTTCATCTGAGTGTATTATTTCTATATCTGACATTTTCTTTTGATTTTCACACTAATTTATGCTAAAACAGGAAGTTTTACTACAAACTCCGTTCCTGCCTCGCCGGCCGGCCGGCCTGTATCTCCCACACGCTCCACCTTCAACTCCCCACCATGCGCCTTTACAATATCATAGGCCAAAGATAAGCCCAATCCCGTTCCCTGCCCAGTGGGTTTGGTCGTAAAGAAAGGTTGAAATATCTTATCTTTGATGTGGTCTGGAATGCCGGAACCGTTGTCTTTTATAGCTAAAATTAGCATATTGGCTTGTTGGGAGGTTGGCGAATTAGCTATTAACTGGGTGGTAATGGATACTGTTGGCTCATATCCAGTTTCTCCTTTTTTGCTACGCTCATTAACGGCATAAAACGCATTGTTGATGAGATTGAGCAAAACTCTGCCGATATCCTGAGGTATGATTTCAATCTTTGGTAGATTGGTGTCGAAATCGGTTTCTAAAGTTGCATTAAAATCTTTGTCTTTTGCCCGCAGGCTTTGATAGGCCAGCTTTAGATATTCGCCAGCAAGTACATTGATATCTGTCGGTTCTTTTTTACCGGAGCTGGTCCTTGAGTGCTCGAGCATCCCTTTGACGATGTCAGATGCGCGCTTGCCGTGGTGGTTGATCTTTTCAAGGTTTTGGGCAATGTCGTTCAATAGCTCATCTTCTAATCCTTTATCCCGCTTACTTTCAACTTTTGAACTTTCAACTTTCAACTCTGAAATCAGCTCATTACTGACTTCAGAAAAATTATTTACAAAATTTAACGGATTTTGTATCTCATGGGCAATGCCAGCGGTGAGCTCTCCAAGGCTGGCCATTTTTTCGGATTGAATGAGTTGGGCCTGGGTGGATTTGAGATCATTTAAAGTTGTGGTAAGTTGGGTGTTTGCTTTTTGCTTAAAGCGATTGTTTTTCCAAAGTAAAAAAGATATGACTGAAAAGAAACAAAGGATAGTTAAAAATATGATCACCATCATCCTGTTTATGGATGCTGTTTCTATTTTTTGCAGTTCATACTTATTTTTTTGTTCATTGAGCATTATTTCTTCACCCTGTTTGAGCTTTTCAATATTATACAGGGAGTCTTTGGAATTAATGTAGATATTCAAATATTCATTAGCTGCCTTCGGATCTGAAGATTGCAATTCTTCTGCTAAAATTTTTGCAGACGCCTGAATATTTATTGGGATCTTATGAATCTGGCTATTTTTCAATCCTATTTTACTATAATAAATGGCTGAATCTGATTGATTGATTGTATGAAAAACATGGGCAAGTCCTATCTGATTTGGTGCTGAATGGTAATATTTTAACGCCTTATTGTACTCCCCTAGTTTAGTTGATAAATCTCCCAACACAGAGTAGGTATCTCTGGTCAGATCAGGTTGGATAGCGGCATATTTTTCAATATTCTTTTGTAAAATATCTGCATAATATTTAGCTGAATCTAAATTATTTAATGTAACATGTAAACTGCCCAATTGCATATAAGTAGGCCATTTCCCCAATTCTTCCTGCTTTTCAAATTCCGGATGAGCCGCTGCCTTTTGTGCCCAATGCAATGCTTGTTGATAATCCCCTTTGATAGAATAAGAAACTACCATAATATTACACATGTAAATCATAGCTGAAGGATTGTGTTTTTCACATAGTGGTATTGCTTCATTGACATCATTTGTCGCTTTTGTCCACTCTCCGCTCAATGCAAAACTAAAGGCAGATTGGCCTAAAGCACTTATTTTGCCGTTATGATATTTAATTCTTTCAGCTATTGTAGCCGCTTCTTTTGCATATTTTATTGTCAAAGCCGGATTGACTAATAAATGCATTGCTGCCAGTGAAACAAGATTATTTACTTTTTCTTCATTTTCCGGTGTTTTAGTAAGCCATACAGACATACTATCCACAAATTTTTTGTCATAGGGTTTGGGTTGTGCATGACAAAAATGAGCGATTAGAACAAGGAAAAAAATATGTTTTAATATCATAATCAATACTTTTAATTAAAGATAAAATTTTTAATTTTTCGGTAATTGTCTATTCTTTTCCAGATTCTGCAAAAACTTTCGGATAGCTTCACTATAAACTTGCGGTTAGACGTGTAAAATCGCATGCCCTGCTTCTTCAATTATCTTTACATAATCATGTGGCACCAGTTTCTGAAATACATATAATATCTCGGGCCTTGCTTCATCATGCCTGCCCCAGATCAATAAAATCGGTAGTCTTATGTCATGCAATCGGTCCGTTCTGTCAAATTGTATTTTTTTTGACAGAACGGATACTGCATTTTTACTTTTTGTTTCTCAGCCCTTTAGCCGTTCTGTCCTCATACGCAGGCGGTGGTGTCATCCTTGTTGGTTTAGCTTCGAGCAACTTCAGCACTTCCTGCACTACTCTTTCCATTTGAGGATCTCTGCCCTGCATCAGTATATTAGGATCATCCGATACTTTTATGTCCGGGCTGACACCCTCACCTTCCCAAAACCAGTGACCCGCATTATCGTACAGTCTGGCATCCGGCACAGTAATACCACCACCATCTATCAAACTATGGCCAGTAGCGGGACCCACCAGTATTCCCAAAGTGTTTTCTCCGACAATAGGTCCTGCTTTCAGTTCTTTGAAGGCCCACGGAAGGCCATCACCTCCCGATCCTGCCCAACCATTGATAAGCATACCCATCGGTCCTGTATTGGTTTTGATAGGTTGAGTATGGCTTTTTCCATTGCGCCAGTGCAGATTATATACCACGGGACGTAAAAGCAACTCCATGAACCTGTCTGCGAGCTGGCCGCCGCCGTTAAAACGCTCATCGACAATAAAGCCTTTTTTGTCGAGCTGACCGTAAAACATACGTACCAGCTCCCTTTGACCATCATCTGCCGTGTTGGACATGTAGATATATCCGAGTTTGCCATCTGAAAGTTTATCCACCATAAGCCTGTTTTTTTCTATCCATTCGAGATATCTCAGATTACGCTCTTCTGCCATGGTGAGGCATGTGATCACTTTTTCCATTTTTTCTTCAGTAAGGCCGCTTCGCCTGATAATACTCAATGAAACGGTCTTTCCGTCAAGGCCTTCAAAAGCAGCATATGGATCTTTTCCGGATTCCACAGGGATACCATTGACAGATGATATAATGTCACCCACTCTCACATCTATCCCCGGTCGGTCAAAGGGTGACCGCACTTCCGTATCCCATGCAGCTGGTTTTATGATCCTGCCTATCATATATCTGTCGCCATCTTTTTGCCAGTCAATACCTAAAAATCCTGTCATACGCGGTGTAAACTCTTCAGTATCTCCGGTACGGGCATAGGTGTGACCTGCAGCCAGTTCACTGATCATCGTAGATTGAATATTGATGAT
>JAYTNJ010000280.1:0-2831 GCA_043748345.1 Saprospiraceae bacterium | reverse complement strand
GTGCTAACGGGTTATTACTTACCGGCAGGCATGGTCTTTATATTTTTGACAGTAAAAAACAGAAGATCGTAAAAAGCTATGTTCACCAAACGGGCAATGGCAATGGAATAGCCGATTCTGTTAGTTATGCTGTTGAAGATTTTAACGGGCAATATTGGGTAATCCATAGAGGCGGAATTCTCTCTTTGATCGACCCGGCTTCAGATAGGATTCAAACCTTTACCTATGGCAGCAACTCTTTCCCATATCAAAAAGGAATTGATCTGATACAGGCTTTTATGGTTGTTAACCAAAACAAAGAGGGCATTTTGTTTCAAACCTGGGCAGGTTTGGAAAAACCTACATTTTTTATACACTATCATTTTGCAAAAAAAACCTTCAGCATTTTAGATTACAATTTCAATCTTGCGGGTAATCCTTTACCCCGAACTTCACCTCCCTATTTTTCTTTACGGGACCGTTCAGGTTTGTTATGGTTGGGCACCCGGCCCGGCTTGTACAAACAGGCGCATAAGAAACAACAGATGGAACTTTTCCGCTATCGTGTCAGCGACCCTCAGGGTTTTCCATCGGATAGTATCAATAATTTATTTGAAGACAGTAAAAAAAGATTGTGGGTAGGTACTGCTAACGGATTCGCCCTGTACCAACCCGATCAGGGTAATTTCAAAGTATTCAAGAACAATCCATCCAATCCCACTTCTATCAGCAGCAATGCCATTACAGCTGTGCAGGAAGATGCGGATGGTAAAATATGGGTGGGCACCCTTAATGGATTGAACCAATTTCAGGAGTCAACCGGCACGTTCAAACGGTTTTTTTATAGTTCAAAAGAAATCAACAATTGTACTTTTATTTTTCCCGACAAACAACAGCGCCTCTGGCTTTCAATCTGGGATAAAGGTGTTTTTGTATTGGATAAAAATAACGGCAAGGTTGTAAAAAGCTTTGTTCCCGATGATAAGAATCCGGCTTCACTTACCAGCAAAAAAATTGATGTATTTTACCAGGACTCCAGGGGAAACATCTGGCTTGGCGATAATAATGACAATCAATTTGGTCTATACCGGTTGAATGAGAGAGAAGACGGGTTTACTCATTATAAGCCTGTATCAGGAGACAGCACTTCTTTCAGCAACAATGAAGTAAATTTTCTTGCGGAAGATGGAAAAAAACGTTTGTGGATTGGTACGGATGGAGGCTTGAATTTGTACCATCATGACAAAAACAACTTTACTGTTTTCAGGAAATCCCAAGTTAATTCAACTCTTTTATTTTCAACAGACAAAACCGGAGAACCCTGGTTTGGAAATTATGGTGGCGGACTTGTAACCATAGATGTTGAGAAGGGCACCCTTACAAACTATGATGAATCAAAGGGTTTGTTACATAACGATTTAAACACAACCGTAAATGGGCGAATTGCAAAAGATGCTTTTGGGAAGTTTTGGCTACCCACACAAAGGGGTTTATCCGTATTTGACCCGGGAACGAAATCATTTGTTTCTTATTTTGAAAAAGACGGCTTCCAGCCTTATGACAGGAGCTATTTTACAATTGCCACCAGCAACGGTGATATTTGGATTGGGAGTAACAAAGGTCTTAATCGTATTGTACCGGCCAACCTGCTGAAAAAAGATACAACGGTTCCTGCTATTGTCATTACACAGGTTACCATCAATGATTCGCTATACTCAAAACCGGATGGAACTATTTTCAAGCAATCGGTGGCTTACACCAATTCAATTGAGTTGAAGCATTGGCAAAAGAACCTGAGGTTTGATTTTGTGGCTCTGCATTACATGCGGTCAGAAGACAACCTGTACAGCTGGAAGCTGGAAAATTATGATGAGAATTGGTCGGCACCTTCCAAGGAAAGAAAAGTGTCTTATACCAATCTTCCTCCGGGCACCTATATTTTCAAAGTAAAAGCATCCAATGCCGATGGTGTCTGGAATGAAGAAGGCATATCCATGGCCATTACTATTTTACCACCCTGGTGGTTGACGTGGTGGGCGTATTTAGGATATGTCTTGCTGTTTTTACTTGCCTTGCGCATATTTAGTAAATATAGAGAACGCCACCTAAGATCAGAGAAAGAGAAGCTGGAAAGGACAGTGGAGCAAAGAACCAAAGAATTAAAGTCATCCCAAGCCCAACTCATCCAATCCGAAAAAATGGCAAGTCTGGGAGAACTCACTGCAGGCATTGCCCATGAGATACAAAATCCCTTAAACTTCGTCAATAATTTTTCAGAAGTAAGTAATGAGTTAATGGTCGAAATGAACGAAGAACTGGATAAAGGAGATATTGCAGAAGCAAAAATCATTTCTGCAGATATCAAATTAAACCTTGAAAAGATCAATCATCATGGCAAAAGAGCCAGCAGTATCGTTAAGGGCATGCTCGAGCACTCCCGCAAAAGCTCCGGTGTAAAAGAACCCACAGATATCAATGCTCTGGCAGATGAATACTTAAAACTGGCATATCAAAGCCTGCGGGCCAAAGACAAAGATTTTAATGCCAAATTAAAGACAAACTTTGACACAACACTTCCTAAAATAAACGTGGTATCTCAGGACATCGGCAGAGTCATACTCAATCTCATCACCAACGCCTTCTATGCCGTCAATGAACGGAGTAAAAAGGGAGAACCGGGATACGAACCAAAAGTCACAGTCTCCACCCAGCTAACAGCTAACAGCCAACTGCTAATAGCTATAAAAGACAACGGCCCTGGCATCCCTGATGCCATCAAAGATAAGATCTTCCAACCTTTCTTCACTACCAAGCCCACAGGCCAAGGAACCGGATTAGGATTATCTTTGGCG
>JAYTNJ010000279.1:0-2013 GCA_043748345.1 Saprospiraceae bacterium | reverse complement strand
TGACGGGTGACGGTATACCAGATCTGGTCGTACCCGGTCCGAAGGGTATGGCCACAAAAGTACTAAAGGGTAATGATGACGGAAAGTTTACTGAAATGCCTGCAGACACCTATTTTGAAATGCAGAAAGAGGCGGAGCACATCAAATGTCATCTTTTTGATGCAGATACAGATGGAGATCTTGATATATATATGGCCAGTGGTGGAGTTGAGTTGACTGAATTTTCCGAATATCTCTATGACGAGGTACTTATCAATGATGGCAAAGGCATGTTTACTCCTACCGGCCAAAAACTACCTGGAGGTGATATAAAAATCAGTACAGGAGCGGTGGTTTCATCAGATATAGATAAAGATGGTGATTTGGATCTTTTTGTTGGCGAAAGAGTAAAAATAGGTCAATACGGCGCTTTATGCTCCGGGTTTATTCTGGTCAATGATGGAAAAGGAAAATTTACAGATGAAACCAATAATAGGTGCCCTATGCTGAAGGACATCGGTATGATCACTGATGCATCATTTGCCGATATGGATATGGATGGAAAGGAGGAACTGATCGTAGTGGGAGAATATATGGATGTCAATATTTTTGTTAATAAGGGCGGCAAATTTGAAAAAATAAAAATTAATGAGCCCATGAGTGGCTGGTGGAATACTTTAAAAACTGTGGATATTGATAATGATGGAGACCTGGATGTAGTGTTGGGAAATCATGGACTCAACAGCAGGTTTAGGGCTGACGAGAAACATCCTATCAAAATGTATTACAACGATTTTGATGCCAATGGTTCAGCGGAAGGTATTCTTACCAATGTGCACGAAGATGGTAAGACATATCCATACGCTTTGAGACACAATCTTATGGCGCGTCTGCCTGGGTTAAAAAAGAAATACCCCAATTTTGAGTCGTTCCAGAATGCAACCATAGAAGATATTTTCACCAAAGAACAGCTTAAAGCATCCACTACATTGAAAGTCAATGAATTAAGATCTGTAATTTTTGTCAATGAAGGTAAATTTAAGTTTACAAAAAAAATCCTTCCCGAAAGCGTTCAGTATGCCCCTGTATTTGCCATAGCCTATACGGATATAAACAAAGATGGATTTCAGGATCTCATAATGGGGGGAAATCTTTATGGGGTTCAGCCGGAAATGGGGCGATATGATGCTTCTTATGGTAGTTTACTCATAAATGACGGCAAAGGAAATTTTACTGATCGATCTATTGAGTATGGATTTTCTGTAAAAGGGGAAATCAGGGATATTTACATTGAAAAAAATAAAATATTTGTTTTCAGAAACAATGACTCTGTAAAGGGTTTTCAAATTAATAATTAATGCGGTTAAATAATTTAGTTCTGGGTACAGGGCTTGCAATTTTTATATTTTCCTGTAATAACAAAGCACAAAAATCAAAAGGGGAAGAGATTTTTTCCATAAAGCCGGCCTTGGAGACAGGAATAGATTTTTCAAATACGCTTATTGAATCAGGCGCATTAAACATCGTAGAATATCTTTACTATTACAACGGAGGCGGAATAGCTGTAGGTGATATCAATAATGATGGTTTGGAAGATATTTACTTTTGCAGCAATCAGGGTGCGGATAAATTGTACATCAACAAAGGTGGTTTGAAGTTTGAAGATGTGTCCGTGACATCAGGTATCGGTCAGGAGCCAACATGGTCTACCGGAGTTACTATGGATGATGTTAACGGTGACGGACATGTAGATATTTATGTTTGCAAAGTTTCTTTTCTGAATAATGCTGACAGTACACATAATCTTCTATATATTAATAATGGAGATGGTACATTTAAGGAAAAATCAAAGGAGTTTGGGCTAGATTTTAGAGGGTTGTCTACACAGGCGGGGTTTTTGGATTATGATAGAGACGGAGATCTGGACGTATATCTGCTCAATCACAATATTCATACTGTCAATAGTTATGGGGATATCGGAAAACGGAAGTTAAAAGATGCGTTTGCCGGAGATAGATTTTATGAAAATCAACT
>JAYTNJ010000278.1:0-2560 GCA_043748345.1 Saprospiraceae bacterium | reverse complement strand
CAAAGATAAGATCTTCCAACCTTTCTTCACTACCAAGCCCACAGGCCAAGGAACCGGATTAGGATTATCTTTGGCGTATGATATGGTGAAGGCGCATGGCGGGGAGTTGAAGGTTGAAACCATGCCTGCCACACCGGCAGCACAGGCAGGTAAGGAGGGAAAGGGGACTACTTTCACCTTGAGTTTACCGGTTTCCGGAAATTAACTAATACAATGCTTTAAGTTTCAGATGCCAAAATACGATAAAAAAGGATTATTTATGATGCCGATATTTTTAAATAATACTATATTTACGATGCCAAATTATTTATATTAACATGATAAATTAAAGTATGCAATTAAAAAGGAATATTGATAGTATACTGCTTGATTGGAAAAATAACAATTCGCGAAAACCCCTTTTACTGAGAGGAGCAAGGCAAGTAGGTAAATCTACTTCTGTGCGAATACTTGGAAAACAATTTGAATATTTTCTGGAAATCAATTTTGAAACTGAAAAAGACATCCATGTTTTTTTTGATGGAAATATCAATGTAAACACCATTTGTGATAAACTTTCGATTTACTACAACATACCTATCGAAGCCGGAAAAACCTTACTTTTTTTTGATGAAATTCAACAATGTATTCCGGCTATAAGTGCCATCAGATATTTTTACGAACAATTTGCCTCCTTGCATCTCATTGCAGCCGGGTCACTCCTTGAGTTTGCCTTGGCAGAGTTGCCTTCATTTGGAGTGGGTCGCATCAGATCAGTATTTATGTATCCGCTTTCTTTTTATGAATTTTTGTTGGCAAAAGGAGAACCAAAACTCATTGACCTAATAAAAACAGGTGAACCATTAGAAACCCCTTTTCACAATAAACTGAATGAGTATTTGCGGATTTTCCTGATTATAGGCGGTATGCCTGAAGTAGTTTCCAAGTATGTTGATGCAGAATCATTATTGGAGTTACAAACAGTCCTCGACGAACTGCAATCTTCAATAATTGCAGATTTTACAAAATACAAAAAAAATGTACCGTCCACTCGTCTCATTGAAGTATTTGAATCTGTGGTAAAACAATCAGGAGGAAAATTTAATCTAAGCAAAGCATCGGCAAATGCCAATCACGGCCAAATCAAAGAAGCATTAATATTGCTGGAAAAAGCGGGTTTAATTTATCCTGTAACACATTCAGCTGGGAACGGATTGCCTCTGGGTGCGGAAATCAATGATAAAAAAAAGAAGTATATACTATTTGATAGCGGCATATTTCAGCGTATACTTGGATTGAACATTGGACAATTTTTAGCTGCAAATGATCAGGAATTCATCAATAAGGGCACTATTGCAGAAACCTTTGTTGGTATCGAAATCATCAAAAACAGTAATCCTTATACGCAAGAACGACTCTATTATTGGCATAGGGAAGTAGCATCCAGTAATGCCGAGGTTGATTATTTGATTCACAATAACGGACAAATTTTGCCAGTGGAAGTAAAGGCATCGCAAAAGGGCAGTATGCAAAGTTTATTACTTTTTATGAAAGAAAAAAATACTACTGGTTTGCGGATATCTTTGGAAAACTTCAGTAACCTTCAAAAAATTAGCATTATTCCGCTATATGCTGCCGGCCATTTTTTGCATGAAACCACTTTACCTTTAGGTATTAAAAACCGAAAAGGTCATGGATAAAACTATTGATTTGAATTCATAATTCCATTATCAAAATTAAAAACAAATGATCAAGAATATCATATTCATCATCCTGCTTTCATTAACATTATGTATAAGTTTTGCCCAGCAAAAAAAAATACCATTTGAAAGATATGGCGTAGCCGAGGGCCTGCCGGAAGAATTTGTAAGAGGTATAATACAAGATAACAAGGGCTTTATCTGGTTTGCTACCCAAAGTGGCCTGGTTAAATATGATGGCTACCGCTTTAAAGTTTATAAAAAAGCTTCGGAAAAAGGAGATACCACAGATTTACAAATAAGAAACATTGGTGGGGGATTATTAAGAGCAAAGGAAGGTAAGATATGGATGGCTGAAAATAGTGGAGAAGGTGTCATTAGTTCGTTTGACCCGCTTACTGAAAATTTCAGAAATTATTATCCTACCGACAATACTACCAAAGCTGCCGATGAAAGTGTAACCTGCTTGTTATTTGAAGATGAAGAAGGTAATATCTGGTTCAAGAATGCATCAGTATTGACAAGAAAGTTTAGTACTTACAGTCTTAATCCAACAACCGGAGTAATAAAACACTACCCGATTGCTGATATAAATGGCGGTAATTTCTATTTGAGAAATTATGGTACCCTTGAATCATCCGGTACTATCTGGCTGCTGGATGACAAAAAAAATCTCAACCGTTTAAACACCCAAAAGGATGGTTTTGAAATCATTATCCCTGCCGGAAAGGATATTTTGCAATCTGGCAAAGCAGACACGATCAGGCAGATCACCAAAGCAAGTGCTAACGGGTTATTACTTACCGGCAGGCATGGTCTTTATATTTTTGACAGTAAAAAACAGAAGATCGTAAAAAGCTATGTTCACCAAACGGGCAATG
>JAYTNJ010000277.1:0-7761 GCA_043748345.1 Saprospiraceae bacterium | reverse complement strand
CAGCGATGATGTGAATAGTATCCAGTACCCAGTCAGAATGCAAGAATTTTTAGGACCTTTCAAAATGGGTGGTTTAGATGGATTTCCATTTGCAGGGCTTACAGGTATGGGAGCTTTTGCTAGCCATGTGCCTGACGAAGGAGCTGTAAGTATTTATTACGGACCACATATCGGTATTACTAAAAATGGTAACATAGGTGAAATTCATAGACTGGGACAAGCAAAAAACAGCGGTTGTTGCGGAGCAGCAAAAGGTGCACTAAATAAATTGGTAAATAATTTGATTGTAGAAGGAAATGTTACGGATTTAGACTATCAAATGAATACTATTGAGCAAATATTACTTAGTAAAAAAGAAAGAATCCTTGCAGCAAAAATTCCAATCAAAGAAGCGACAGAAGTTATTTATGAAGCCATAGACAAACGTATTGAAGAATTAGTGGCCGGTACAAATTATAATTGCAAATATCTTATTCTTTTTGGAGCAATTCACATCAACAGTGATTCCGATATGGGTTCATTTAACGAAGCCAGAAAATTTGAGGTTATAGATTTAAAAACAGGAATAAGAACAAATTATTTAGGAAATTAATGCCATATCCTCTGATTTTTTTTAATTTAAACTTTTAATTCGCCTGTCATATTTGGTATAGTATCTCCAAGTAGGTCAAACTCCGGATAATCTAAAAACATTCGAGTCAACTCCTTCAAAACAGCTATCGAAAGTAATTTTCCTTTATCTTTGTCGCTTTTTAAGAATAAGAAATCAAAATGTTTAAATATAGATCGGTTTTGGCCGTTGTTTTTGTCTTACTGGCTCAACTATCTATGGCTCAATCAGCTATTATTTCTGGCAAATTAATTTCGGAAGGCAAGCCAGTTGAATTTGCAACTATTTTTTTATCTGGCACACAAACTGGAACAGAAACAGACTCGTTGGGTTTTTATAAAATAGAAGACATAAAAGCAGGATCTTATAAAGTCCAGGTTTCTTATGTCGGTTTTAATAAAATGGAAAAATCAATTTCTATAAAAAAAGGCGAGAAACTTACCTTAAATTTTGATCTTACCAACTACCAAAACATTCTTAACGAAGTGGTTATAACTGGAACCTTAAAAGAAGTAAGCCGCTTGGAGAGTCCGGTTCCAGTTGAGATTTACTCACCTGTTTATTTTAAAAAAAATCCAACACCTAATGTTTTTGAAGCATTGCAAAACGTCAATGGAGTAAGACCACAATTAAATTGTAATGTCTGTAATACCGGTGATATTCATATTAATGGCCTGGAAGGTCCTTACACAATGGTGCTTATTGACGGTATGCCTATTGTGAGCAGTTTGTCAACAGTATACGGATTATCCGGCATTCCAAATTCGTTGATAGAAAGAATAGAAGTGGTGAAGGGTCCTGCATCCTCGTTGTACGGTAGCGAAGCCGTAGGAGGTCTTATAAATGTAATAACAAAAAAACCGCAAAACGCTCCTTTAATTTCTGCCGATATATTTGGTACAAGTTGGGGAGAATACAATACCGACTTAAGTTTAAAATTAAATGCTGGAAAAAAGGCAAGTGTGTTGACAGGCATTAACTATTTTAACTTCCAAAATAGAGTGGATAATAACAACGACAACTTTACTGATATGACTTTGCAGAACAGAATTTCAGTTTTTCAAAAATGGAATTTTGAACGCAAAGACAATCGTATTTTTAGCTTTGCTGCACGGTATATGTATGAAGACCGTTGGGGTGGAGATATGCGTTGGGCAAGACAATTTAGAGGAGGCGATAGCATTTACGGAGAAAGTATTTTTACAAAGCGTTGGGAAATTTTAGGAAACTATCAACTGCCAACAAAAGAAAAGATTTTGTTTTCTTACTCTTATAATAACCACGACCAAAATAGCGTCTATGGAACTACATCATACATAGCCCAGCAAAACATTGCATTTTCGCAACTTACCTGGGATAAAAGAATCGGTAGAAATGATTTATTAGTGGGAGCTGCCGTACGCTACACTTTTTATGACGACAATACACCCGCAACAGCAACAGCCGATCTGATAAACCAACAAAACCAACCACAAAAAACCTGGCTGCCTGGCGTATTCGTTCAAAATGAAATTTCATTGGCAACGCAACATAAATTATTACTTGGTTTCAGGTACGATTATAATAATTACCATGGAGCCATTTTTACCCCGCGTCTGGCATATAAGTGGACAGTAAACGACAAAAACATATTACGACTCAATGCTGGTACTGGGTTTCGGGTTGTAAATTTATTTACTGAAGATCATGCAGCATTGACAGGTGCAAGGATTGTGGAAATTAAAAACGAGTTAAACCCCGAAAAATCTTATAATGCAAATTTGAACTATATCAAAAAAATATATGCTCAAAATGGCACTTTCATCGGGCTTGATGTTTCTGCTTTTTACACCTATTTTAACAACAGAATTGTAGGAGATTATGAAACAGACCCCAACAAAATCATTTATGATAATTTAAACGGTTATGCCGAAAGTAAAGGAGTAAGCTTAAATATAGATATAGCTTTTAATAATGGTTTAAAAATTAATGCAGGCGGTACCTTAATGGAAAATACCTTAACTGAAAATGGAATAACCGAACAACAAATTTTGACAGAGAATTTTACAGGAGTTTGGGCAGTATCATACAGAATGAAAGAGGCAAAATTATCTATTGACTATACCGGGAATATATATAGTCCTATGCGTTTGCCGCTATTGGGAGAAACCGACCCTCGCAGCCCAAATTCGCCTTGGTGGAGCATCCAAAATATTCAAGTGACTTTTGACGGATATAAAAAAATTCAGATCTATGGAGGTGTAAAAAATTTATTAAACTGGACACCTAATAAGGGTAATCCTTTTATCATTGCCCGAACTAACGACCCATTTGATAAGCAAGTTCAATTTGATGCTAATGGAAAAGCAATGGCGACAGCCAATAATCCTTTTGGTTTAACATTTGACCCAACCTATATTTACGGACCTAATCAAGGAGCAAGGGTGTTTCTGGGTATTAGATATAACTTAAAATGACAAAATTCATTTCAAATATTGCTTTTATTTGGATTAATATATTCTTACTACCCAACACTATATTTTCTCAGCTCAAAACCTATCAATTCGAGCAAATAGATAGTTTGCAAAAGATTGAGAAAAGAAATATTGCCGTATTCATTCATACTGACTGGTGTAAATATTGCCAAATGATGAAAAATACAACATTCAAAAATGACAGCATTATCAATAAACTCAACAAGAATTTTTATTTTGTGGACCTGAACGCAGAGGAGAAAAGAAACATTTCATTCAATGGACAAACTTTCAAATATAAGTCTACTGGAACCAATACCGGCGTGCACGAATTGGCGGAGCCATTGGCAAGCCTTGATAATGAAGTGGCATATCCCACTGTGTGTTTCTTAAACTATACGAAAGAAATTATTTTTCAGCTCAATCAGTACATCAGTGCAAAAGACCTGCAAATAATATTGACACGACTGAAATAACCTAGGCAATTATTTAGGTCTTAGTGTTCAAAGTTAAACTCTTTGCCATCCAATCTTAACGACAGTAAATACCCTGATTTGAGGTAGACTATATTCCAGAATGTAAGAACAGTAATAAGTATTTACCTAAAAAGATGATTCTAGCCCCTCTCTGAAAATTTACCCATTATATTGAATCATTTCTCTTGAGATAGTTCCGTCCTTATGAAAATCAAAGACGGCATACGCTGGTTCAAAGTCCTGAAAAGGGCCATCCCACCACTTGCCACTGATAGCACCATTACAGAAATATTGTACTCCCAGATATGTGACATGATCCTGAAGGTGTATGTGTCCACTCAGGCAAACCTTAATATTAACGTGTTTTTTGAACAGATTTTTTATCCTGCGTGCATCAATATGTAGCAGCGCTCTCGAAAGTTTCCAGTCTCCATTCGGCAGCATATCATCAAAAAACATGGCACTGCAAAAAGATACTATAGGGATATGGGATACGATACATACAAATCTATCTTTTGGTATAGCGGCAAGTTCTTTTTCCAGCCAGATAAACTGTTCTTCATCCAGCCTGGCAATGTACCCGCTACCATTTTCCTGTGTACTGTCCAGAACTATAAAATGCCATGGGTCTTTTAAAAAGCTATAATATCTACCGGGCATTTTGTGCTGCATGATGGCCCAGTTTTTATCATAGAGCGGGTCTGACTTGATGCTTTCGTCTTTGATCTGCCATCCCCATACATCATGATTTCCAATGCAATGGTATATAGGCAAAGTATTTTCCGATGTAAGGATACTACTCCAAACATCCCATTGGGCCTGAGTTTCGGCTTTATTTGCTTCTAGGGAATCCATGATACTATCTCCACCATTGATGATAAAGGCGGGCTTTTGTTTCAGATTATTTACGTGTTTCAGGGCCCTGCGCATACCGGCCTGTGAGATTCCATCCGGCTTGACATGGATGTCGGAGATAAAAGCAGCGCGGAAGGAAAGTCTCTTTTTACTGCCTGAAAGTGTGCCTTCATCCAAGGGAGCGGGTAAGATGGCCGCAATCGCTGAAAGTACTGTACCATTTTTAATAAAATTTCGTCTGTTCATAAAGATGAATTTTGTAATATTAGAAACTGGAGAACAATAATTTACAATTCAATCGAAAGGGTGCCTTCAACCTTTCACGGCGGTATTTCCGCTGAAGTTTTCGATATAAAAATCCACATTTTCTTTGAGTACGATATCCAGTGGGAGGTATTGGGTTTTACGGACTTCTTTTTTCAGCACAAAATGATTAACAAAATTCATAATCCCTGTATATCCCTGGAGTATGGGATTTTGGTTGATGATAAAGTCAATTTTATCTTCTTTGATAAACTTAATATTTGGGGCGATCATGTCAAAACCGATTATCTCGTATTTTTTTGCATCCTCTTCAGTAAAAAACTTTACTATTCTATATGCTCTCGAATTGGTAAAAAAAATACCCTTCATTCTGGGATGTTTTGCCTTAATTTCTTCCCAAAAGACTTTAAGCCTGTCTTCGTCCATAAACTGGTCAAACTCGTACCAAAAAACATGGTTATGATGCATATCATGCTCATGAAAATATGCTTTTAGGCCATCGACTTTGTCGGAATAGTGTTGTGCGTTTGCCAGCGTATGCCCGAGATTGAAGGCAATAATTTCATCATCAGGCTTGAGACGAAGATGAAAGAGCCTTCCTGCGAGATATCCGCTATTGTGTGAATTTTGTCCTACGTAACAGAGTATACCAGGATGATCAATTTCGGTATTGATGGTGATAAAAGGGATATTGAGTTTTTCGGCTTCATCAAGATATTCGAGTGATTCAGCAGTAAATGTCGGAGCTGTAAGTATGGCATCAGGTCTGGATTTAATCGCATTTTCCATCTGCATGCTGAATTCATCTTTCCTGAAAAGATTAAAATCATAATACTCTACGATGATACCGTAATGCCTTACGAGTTCGAGGGCATTGCTCATACCTTCTCTGGGTTGTGCCCAGAAAATATCACTGGCGGGATCAGGTGTTACAATGGCTATCTTATATACTTTGTTGGATGCAAGAGCACTAGCCATCAGGTTTTTTTCATACCCCAGCTCGTTGGCAATTTTCAGTATTTTTTTTTCTACTTCTTCAGCTACATTGCCACGTCCGTTTATGACACGATCTACCGTCCCTCTGGAGACACCAGCAATATGGGCAATATCTTTAATGGTCACCTTCTTCATAAAGGCTACAAATATATGAAATCAAAGCAATTTCAGGAAATATATCGGACAAATTTTATTGTGTCCGCGCACATTTTACATTTTTAGAATTTTTTTATCATTCTACAAAAAGTATCAGTTTTATATTTGGTTGAGGATGGAAGTCAGTACTTTAGGATTGGCTCCCATACCAAAATGGCTTGATTGTACTTCAATATTGATATGGTTTTCATCAGTTGTCGGGTCAATACAAGCTTCCCAGGGTACTATACCATCAGTTTTTGAGTATATAGCGACTGAAGGCATTAAAGTATGAGAAGCCAGTCTTGTGGCAATATGGTGGTCTATGTCGTATTTGTCATTGAGCAATTCAAAGACCCATCGGGCATTATTAGGAGCGTGTACATCAGCAAACGGACTCCCTAATGTTATCACTTTTGATATCAGATCAGGTCTCTGATGACATACTTCCCTGCTGAAAAGCCCGCCCATACTCCAACCTATCTGGATTATTTTTTGATTATGTCGCGTACTTATAATTTCCATTTTTGTGATCAGTTCAGGTAGTTTGTCCATACGCCCCAAATTGATACCCAATTGCCATCCATAGACGATAAATCCTTTTTTTATCAAAAATTTGCGTAAAATATATGTAGAGTAGTCTGAAGAAAGCAATCCCGGAACAACCATAACTACTTGCCCCTTTCCCAAATCTTCAGCCGAAGAAAAAAGCAGAAATATAAAACCCCGAAATGTTTCAAAGAGAGAGCGGATAGATTCAATGAGATGAAACCACTGTGAAGGCTTTTTTATAGTGGAATTCATATTTTTGTCCTCCCCGCCACCCAGGATGTCATAAAGTCTATTACTTCCTGCTTATTGATTTCATTAAATATCTCATGATAGGCACCATCCCAGATTTTTATTGTTTTATCTTTTGACAGACATTGGTCATACAACGCTTGAGATCCAGCAGGATTTGTAATCTTATCAGCACCGCCGTGCATGATGAGTACAGGATAGTCAAAATGGCTGAAGCCTTTTTTAGTTTCATTGATGGCATTCAGCAATGCCAATCCAAGCCCCGCTTTTGCACCATCCAGGGTAATCAAAGGATCAGTTTTATACAACTCTACTTCGGCAGGGTCACGACTGATACTCGTCGGATCTACTTTTGATGTCTTCAAACCGGGTAAATATTTTCCGACAAACTTGACTACTTTAATAATGAAAGGTGTAATATCATTGCCCACTTCGAGAGCAGCACCCGATAATATGACGCCAGTGATGTCCGTCCTTTCATGATATAATAAAAAATGGACGGCAATCAGACCTCCCATACTATGACCCAAAAGGAAAAAAGGCATGTCTTTTGGAATGGACCTATAGACATTTTCGACATCCTGTCTGTATTCATCTATGTCTCTTATTATATTTTTGGGTCCACCCGACTGTCCGTGTCCTCTTAGGTCAAAAGTATATACATTTACTCCGATTTCGTTGAGTTTTTCAGCTACATGGCGGTATCTTTCACTATGCTCGTGTAGCCCGTGGATAAGTAGAAAATTTGCGACAGGATTTTTTACTAGGTAGTCTTTCGTATATAGCTCTATGTTGTGGCTCGACCTGATCATGGTATGAAGGGATTTATGTAAAAAAAACAAAAGTACAAAACCTGAACGAATTCTGGTTTTGTACTTTCTTAAAGATCCATTAAGCCTGACTTCATGATCATTGTTGATCGGCAGAAAGTCAAAGGCTGATGATTTTTTTAATAGTCAGATATTACGATAGGTACTATTAATTTTTGCTGAAAGCAAAATCTACCAGATGACTTTCTTTTAAAGTTTTTTTGGTTTCTTTGATTGCCTTTACAGAAGTTGTTTTCATAACATGCTGATTTTCAGTCATTGCATTGTATGTTTCATTGTACAACTCTTTTCCTATGTTCAAAACTTTTTTACCTGCTTTACCATAAATACCAGCTATGCTT
>JAYTNJ010000276.1:0-3932 GCA_043748345.1 Saprospiraceae bacterium | reverse complement strand
GGCTTTGAATGGTTGCCAGTGTTTGCCCTTGCTTTACATATTGTCCCTCTATTATTTTGATGGACTTTACTATTCCACCGATTGCAGGAGAAACATCCGCCTGATTTTGTGGTGGCAACTTAGTATATCCCGTTGAAGTGATCACATCACTCAGATTTTTCTTCACAAACCATCCGGTATCAATGCCTGCATTTTTATATTGAGCAATGTTGAGATGTACCATTTTGTCATGAACTTTGTGGTCATCCCCATTTCCCACTTCATGGTCGGTATGGTCTCCTTCTGCTCCGTGGGCATGCCCGTCGCCTTCCGCGTGTTCTTCTTCCATTTTTGTATTGCTGTTAGCACTACAGGATGAAAAATGTATTACCAATAATGGCAATATGAATATTATAAAAAAGAACTTTATTTTATGATTCATTTTTTTGTATTTTAAGTTTTAAATTAATTCACTATTGATTTAATAGAAATTGCAGGTTGATTAAAATCTGATTGTATTGATGAATTGCTGTCTGATAATTTCGCCTGATATCCCTTGCCATCTGCATACTTTGTAGTAACTCTATATAGGAGATATCACCATTGCTATAAGAATTTATTGCACTACGATTGATTATGAAAGCGTTGGGATTACCAGTTTTTTCAAAATAGTCCATTTGAATTTTAGCGACAGTTAATTGCTGTATCAGTTGTTCGTAATTGGTTAGCAAAGCCTGACTTTGTATATCTGCGTTTTTTTGCTGGAGCAATACATTGTTTTTTAAAGCGCTGATCTTAGCTTTGTTACTGCCTAAAGAAAAGATGGGTATTGACAAACCTATGGTGGCTCCTTGAAATCTGGGTACTCCGTTATAAGCAATAATCTGATTGTTTACCTCTTGTTTGCCTGTCAAAGATTGGATAAAATATCCGACTTTCAATTCTGGTTTCATCTGTGCTTTTTCAAGGTTGCGCTGCCCTTCTGCAATTTTGATATTCTGTAAAGCTACCTGCATGGATGGATTTTGTCTCAAAGCCAAGCTATCCGAAATATCAAACAGCTCTATTGCTTCATACTTTGTATCTGTGATTTCCGGTAAATCTCTAATTTGTAACAAAACGCCAAGCTTCATTTTTTCTATTTCTATGGAAGCTTTATTTTGTTTTATCAATTGTTCTAGGTCTCCTTTTCGAGTGATACTCATGATATTTTCCAATTGATTGGCTTCACCTGTCTTATATTTTAAACCTACAGCCTTCACGTTTAATGCCAGAAGGCTATCTTCTCCCATCAGGATATCGTTTAGATGCTGAAAATATAAAATGTTATTCCAGACTTCACGCACGTTCATGATTATTTCCTGTTTTGTCAGATTGCTATTCAATTCGGCACTCTTTGCATTTTCAGCCAAAAGACTTTTTTTAGGCCCAAACAAAAATGGATTAATTGATTGTGAAATGTTGTAATATTGGTCTGTCGATTTGGAATTAAACTGACCTAATATTGATCCAAATTCCGTCTTAGGTACATCATAAGTAGTACCTTTAAGTTGAGTTTGAATAGCAACATGTATACCACTAGCCTGAATCTGTAAATTATTTTGAAGTGCAATATCTATTGCTTGTTGTAAGTTCAGTGTTTTCTGACCGATAACAATTGTCCCAAAAAGGGAAACGACAATAATGATTACACCTGTATTGATGCTCTTTGAGTGTCGCTTGATTCCCTTTTCAAAATACAAATACAATATTGGCAAGACTATCAAAGTCAGCAGAGTGGCAGTGATTAATCCACCAATGACTACAGTAGCCAATGGTTTTTGAACCTCTGCCCCGGCACCCATACTGATGGCCATTGGTAAAAATCCAAGAGATGCAACAGCAGCTGTCATCACCACCGGTCTCAATCTCACTTTTGTGCCTATCCGTATTCTATCCATGACATCAGTGATGCCTTCGGTTTTGAGCTGATTAAAGTATCCGATCAATACTATCCCATTGAGCACGGCTACACCAAATAACGCAATAAAGCCAATACCGGCAGAGATACTGAACGGCATGTCTCTGATCCAAAGAGCAAATATGCCACCTATGGCAGATAAAGGGATGGCTGTAAATATTAACAGCGATTGTTTAATACTATGGAATGTAAAGAACAATAATACAAATATCAATGCCAATGCTACAGGTACTGCTATTGATAGCCTGTTGCTGGCCTGAACAAGATTTTGAAACTGACCCCCGTAGGTAGTATAATAACCTACCGGAAGTTTTACTTTCGATTCTATCATACCTTGAATTTCATTGACAACACTTTCCACATCCCGACCTCTCACGTTGAACCCGATAACAATTCTTCTCTTTCCATTTTCCCGGCTTATCATCGCAGCTCCCCTTTCATAAGTAATATCAGCGACTTGCTCCAAAGGCACCTGATCACCCGAAGGCAATGGGATAAACAAATTTTTAAGCTGTTCTATATTCTGCCTGTTATCTTTAGCTATTCTTACCACCAAGTTAAATCGCTTTTCGCCTTCATAAACTACGCCGGCTTTCTCACCGGCAAAACCTGACCTGACCACTTGATTCAGATCACCTACATTCAGACCATAAAGTGCAAGTTTATCTTTATTGTATCGGATGGTAATTTGTGGCAATCCTGATACCTGTTCTGCTCTGGCATCTTCCACTCCTCTTACACTTTGAACAATCGGTACCACTTCTTCAGCGAGACCAGCCAATAGCTCAATATCTTCACCAAATATCTTTATGGCCACATCACTTCTGACACCCGTCATCAATTCATTGAATCTCATTTGTACTGGTTGCGTAAATTCAGTAGTCACGCCTGGTAAATCATTGAGCACTTTGTCCATTTTTGCCATCATTTCTTCTTTATTGTTCGCAGATGTCCATTCAGATTTTGGTTTGAGTATGATCATCACATCCGCAACTTCCATGGGCATAGGGTCAGTAGGAATCTCTGCGCTACCTATCTTTGAAACCACTTGTTCTACTTCCGGAAAATTTTTCAAAAGCATAGCTTCTGCTTTTGTAGTGGTTTCTATTTCTTGTGCAAGTGATGTGCCGGGTGGTGTGATGATGTGTGTGGCTATGTCCCCTTCTTCAAGAGTCGGAATAAATTCGCCCCCCATGTTTTTGAAAACGATGAATGCAACAACGAATAATCCTACAGAAAATAGTATTATCGTGGCTTTTTTCTTGATTGCCACTTCAAGTACAGGCTGATACAATCGATAAAGAAAATCCATAATCACATCACTTATATTTCTCTTGTGTTCGGTAGATCTACTCAAAAATAGAGCGGACATCATAGGTACATAAGTAAGAGAAAGAATAAAGGCACCCAATATAGCAAACGATACAGTTTGCGCCATCGGCTTAAACATTTTGCCTTCGATGCCCACCAATGCTAGTATAGGAAGATAAACTATTAGTATGATTATTTCACCGAATGCGGCACTACTCCTTATTTTGGATGCTGCACCATATACTTCGGCATCCATTTGTGCAGCGGTAAGTTTACCCTTATTGATGGTTTGAAGACGATGTACAATAGCTTCCACTATGATGACAGCCCCATCCACTATCAATCCAAAATCTATGGCTCCAAGACTCATCAGGTTACCACTTACTCCGAAAGCATGCATCAGTATGACGGCAAATAACAGTGCCAGTGGGATGACTGATGCCACTATGAGACCTGCCCTCCAGTTGCCGATTAATAATACCAAAATAAATAAAACAATCAATGCCCCTTCCAACAGATTGGTCCGGACCGTCGAAATAGCATTGTTTACCATTTTAGTCCTGTCAAGATATGGTTCTATGACTACTCCTTCAGGCAATGTTTTTTGGATTTGAAGTACTCTATCCTTAACACTCCTGACTATATCGGCACTATTTTCTCCCTTGAGCATCATGACCATACC
>JAYTNJ010000275.1:0-3360 GCA_043748345.1 Saprospiraceae bacterium | reverse complement strand
CGACTTTTTTAGCAGGATCCTTTAAATTTAATGTCTCTGACTCTAGTCCATCCAGAAGGCTACTTGAAATAGGTGTGGTATATAATTGAATTGTAGGATTTCCAGTATACGAAGGAATAGGTGCAGTAGCTGAATATTCATTGATGGGTGTAACATTTATCATAGGTACACCATTAAACCTAATTTCTGTGTTCGAAGACAAAAATTCACCATGAACTTTTAACACTGATCCCACCGAAAAAGGATCAGTAAGGTTTAAAGATTCTAATCTGTTGAGCTTAGGTCTAGGTTTGGCAAATGTTTTGAGCATAGTATCCGCCTGAATTAGACCTGCTCCTGCCTCTAGGTCATTCATATTAATGGCAGTAGATATCATTAGGGATTTTATACCTAAAGGACCTATTGTGGTATTAGAAAATATTTTTTTTGCTTCAATTAATAGAGCTGCTGCACCAGCTACGTGAGGCGCTGCTGCGGATGTCCCAAAGAAATTGGGGAAATTATCTCCGTCATTAAATTCCAAATTATTTAACTTAACCGTAGTATTCACACCATTGGGTGCCGAAATGTCCGGTTTATTTCTGTTTACATTATCTATTAATTGACCACCTCTGGAAGAAAATGAAGCTAAAGTCGGTCCATTATATGGATCAAAAGGAGGGTAAGTTGGTCCTCCTATAGTCAGTGATCCTTTATATTGAGGTGTGTTTGCGTAATGTACCGCTCCCACAGTGATAGCATTGGGTGCATTGGCCTGACCGACGATGGTACCAGCACCCACCGGCAAGCCTTCTATTGTAGCTTCACCTCTGAAAATAATATATTTAAATTTTTGGGCAGGACCACTGGCTGTGGTGATCAGGATACTTGTTTTGGTAGTCTCATTGACCGTAAAAGGCATAACCTCTATTGGATCTAAGCCATAATTATTTCTGTTGAATCCAAACAATGGTGATCCATCCAGGTTAGAAAGGTAGATGTCCATATCCGTCTTAGCACCTGTGTTTCCAACTCCACCTAAAGAATAAAAATCATCATCCCATTGCAGGACTATTGTGTAAGTTCCGGGAGTCAATACCAACTGCTGATAAATTTTATCTGAAGTTGTAGAAAAATTGTGGGCTACTCCCGGAGTTCCGGCTGGAGGAGGAATACTTGAAGGAATGAAAGTAGCTTCATAAGCCTTGGACCCATAGTTACCGGCAGCTGATACGTAGGTAACCCCGGCCGCTACAACAGTCTCTACTGCTTTCGCCACGATACCATCTCTATAAAATGGTTCTGTGATATATGTTATATCATCAACAATCACTTTACAGCCTACACTTGGATCTGCAAGTTCTTTGATTCCATCAGCAAAATCTCCCGCTGACAAAAAACCTGTCCTGAAAGCCAACTTAGATTTGGGTGCCACATCGTGAACAATCTGAAGCATAGCTCTTCCTTCATCCGTTAGTTTTTCCGGATAATCAAGCAGGACCTGTACTGTATCCAAGTTTTCATATGGGTTACCTACACCAGGCAGATCGCCATTATCAACATCTTTTTTCGCCGGATCTAAGGGAAGTGTATTGTAACTATCTGACAATACACCGACTTTTACGCCAGCCCCGTGAACATTAAATCCTGATTTGACCACATCAGAACGCATAGATGTATCTCCCCTGGAAGTGGTCAAACCCAACTTTGTCAAAGGCAGATATAGTGGTCTAGAATATCGAACCAATAGCGGCTGCGTATTAATGTTTTGGAGATTTGAAATCGGAAGGCTTCCAGTAATGGTTAATGGCCCTGAAGTGGAAATTATAATATTGGTCAATCCCTGACTTTCCAAATATGCAATTAACTCCGCTTCTTTCCCTGCCACAGCTACTACCTCAATGGCTATATAATTAATATTTTGGTCGGTTGACAATCTGAAAATGTTGTTATCCGGAATGCTAATGATAGGTCCGGTATTGAAAGAAAGCTGGGTCAATTCCGACCCGATCAAGTCTGTCGTTTTACCTCCTTCCGGTGCCGGATAATAAGGAGATATGTTATTGGGGTCAAAAACCAAAGGTGCATACTTTATCTCCGCATCTTTTTCAATGTATATTTTATCACCACACCATATGGCTCCTTCAATTTTTGTTATAGCCGCTATGTCTGTAGATTTGATTTTTATTTTTCCGTAAGGCACCCATACTGTACCCAGCCAGATACAACCGCTTGTGCCGGTACCGTTAGAAAGAAAAAATGCATTCTTGACGTCATCTTTATTATCGGTTGAGGTAAGTGAAGAGTGTATTTCTGTGAAAATCCGATTTGGTCCACCTCCATTTATCGTAGATGCTGTAACATTTTTAATGTTTATACTTCCTTCGACAAATAATCTGAAGTGGCCAGTAGCAGCATTATTAAAATTGTATATGATATTTACTTTACCATTTCCGGTATTGGTGATGGACTTAAATACATAAGTTCCCACACCATTTAAAGTTAGCGTTTGTCCGTTGGTCAAAGTAATATTTCCATACTGACCGGGAGTGATTGTGCTAGTTCCACTCAGATTGTTTGTTCCGGCAGCATAATAATTGATGACCGGCAGCGTGGGAAAAATAGGTAATACCAAAGGGCCAGTTGTCCTGATCCCTGTCGGAGCCGGACCGACATAAGCCGCACCTGAAGGTTGTCTTACATCACCGGTAACTTTACTGGTTTTATCATCCATCTTGATGTTTCCATTGATGGTAAGACTACCGGTAATATTGATTCCTTTATCACCTTTTAGTACATCTGATTTTAATCCTGCATAATTGCTGGCAGAGATATTGCCGATGATATTTATTTCCTTATCAACATCTACGGTAGCTCTTGAAAATATATTGGCATTAATGGTAGATCCACTTTTTAGGGTAATGCTTTCTTTACTTCCAATATTACCGATTCCTGTATTGTTATTTGTAACTTTGGTTTTTTCGCTCAGTTGAAGATCTTTCAAGCTATAGACTACAAAGTCTTTGACTTGTAGTTGTTGTTGCTTTTGAGAGTAAGAAGTGACGGAAAAAAATAATAGAAAAAAGAAAATTGAAGATGGGACAAAATTTCTCATGTAGAAACGATTTTGTAAAAAGGGTTAATAAATTTACTCAAAACAATATTAAAAAATAAATCAAAAAATGACATTGTCGTGGCAGAATATTAAATCAAACGAAATTCAATCCAATTGTCTGCATGACATGTATATTTGATTTACAACCGTAAAGGTAATAATTAAATTTCATCTTGTCAATCACATTTTGATGTGAGTGGATGTTAAATTTATATTATGTCCTATTGATGACATTTTGATGGCATTGTGGAGAAAAATTTCGGTCG
>JAYTNJ010000274.1:0-10823 GCA_043748345.1 Saprospiraceae bacterium | reverse complement strand
TATTACCTTTATCGACAGGAAATAAAACCTGAAAATAGAATATGGAGTGCCAGTGATGAAAGCGCCTTATTAAATCAGTTTCAGCATACATTTCAGCATTATAAACACATACTTCAGCCCAGGATTACATCTGTAAACGTGAAGATGGACATTTTTCCAGAATCTAATTCATTTCGGGCTTCGGGCACATATACGTTGATAAATAAGACTCGTCAGACATTGGATACACTTTTGATAAAGACTGGATATGACGAGATAACATCCTTAATCTTGCCAATAAAAGCTACTATAGTCAGTCAGGATACAAATTTCAAATTTTCAGTATATAAACTCAAAAAAGGTATTGCTCCCAATGACAGCTTGATTTTGCAGTTTACTATAAGAAATAAAGACAATTCTTTTTTAATCCGACATTCCGGCGTATTACACAATGGAACATATATCAAAAGTGATGTTTTTCCGCGACTCGGATATTTTGCAAATACGGATAAAAAGATGCCAACTGATACAAATGTATTATCAAATCACTACCAAAGTATTGATGCGGATGTTGTGCTTTTTGAAGCCGTATTAAGCACAATTCCTGAGCAAACAGCTATTACTTCCGGCTACTTGCAAAAAGAATGGCTTAAAAATGGCAGGCGATATTTTCACTACAAAATGGATACACCCATCAAATTTGTGATAGGATTTAATTCAGGCAGGTTTGACATGGTACAGGAAAAATATAAAGATATTGATTTGAAGATATATTACCACCCATCACACAAGTATAATCTGAAGCAGTTGATGGAAGGCATGAAAGCATCATTGGATTATAATATAGCTAACTTTGGTCCATACCAACACCGACAGATGCAAATCATTGAGTTTCCAAGGTCAGAAGGTTCTTATGCTACTACTTCGGCAAACTGTATGCAAATGTCTGAAATACGATTTGTAAATGATACCACCCATATCAAAGCAGGTGGAATAGACCTTTCGTTTTATGTGGCAGCCCATGAATTTTCGCATCAGTGGTGGGGTAATCAGGTCATGCCAGCAGACGCTCTCGGAGCTTCAATGATAACAGAAAGTGTGGCGGAATATATCTCTGCGAAGGTGTATGAAAAAAAATATGGTAAACAAAATGCGTTGAAGTTCCTTGAAATCCAACGCAACAGATATTTGTCCGGCAAATCCAACGAAACGGGGAAAGAGCAGCCATTATATCTGGTGGATACTGAACAATCTTATATTTCGTATGGAAAGGGAGCTATTGTATTGTTTACTCTAAGTGAATATATAGGGGAAAAAAAACTGAATGAAGCCCTAAAAGCGTATTTAATAAAGACTAAGTTTCGTGGTCCTCCCTATACGACATCATTGGAAATGCTTGAATTTCTGAAAAATGCAACACCGCCGAATAAACAGTATTTGATTTCAGATATGTTTGAAACGACTTCAGGTGATAAAACAATGTCTCATTTTGACCATATCTTAGGTCTAAACAATGCTTCTAAAAAAAGGTGAGTATTCAATATATCAGTAACTAGAGTAGGTACATTATTATCCATAATATTACAAAGCATGAATATTTTAAGCTTCCTTCAGAAGACTTACATGGAGTAAACAGTTCTCAGTCTTTTATCTTCGTTTTTGGAAAAATATATCCACCTTTTCTTTTAATTCGAAATCTTTTTTGTAGAAAGTAATTATTCCAAAAAATATGTCGAGGTTTGCTATAAAAAATGTCTTGTGGATAAGAGAATAAAAGGTATGTTGAGTATTATATTTTTTTTAAGTCTGATGTCATTACTTTCAGCGCAGATAGATATAGTAGGTAATGATAAAATGTACTTCAGTGTCAATAATAATATTTTAAAAATACCAATTTTTTCAAACTTTTCTGTTGATTTGTCAAGAAATGATATAGCACATGCAGTCATTGTACTCCACGGCACTGAAAGGAATGCAAGTGAGTACTATGATAATATAATTTCGGCGGCATTTAGCCGGCCATCTTTTTCTGATTCAACGATCATCGTCTCTCCACAGTTTTTAATAGAGGAAGACATAGTTTTTCACAGATTGGACAAAGAACATTTATACTGGACGGATGGAGGCTGGACATCAGGATCCAATTCACGCAATGAGCCAAGCAACCCCAGACCAGCACGTATTCCATCTTATGCTGTTTTAGACACTTTGATGATGAAACTTTCCCGCTCTTTTCCTAATCTCAGTACCATAGTTTTTGCCGGACATTCTGCCGGTGGACAAGTGGTCAACAGGTACTCAGCCACATCCGCTGTACCTGAAATATTATGCGAAAAATATAGTATAAGCACTAAATTTATTGTTGCTAATCCAAGTTCTTATCTATATATGGACAATCGAAGGGCAATAAATGGAAAGATAGATCAATTCGCTGTTCCCAGTGGAGATTGTGCCGGTTTTAACGACTGGAAGTTTGGACTGGACAATCTGTTTACCTATCCTGCAGCCGTAGGTCAGGACTCAATAAAAAAATTATTGAAAAAAAGGCAAATAGTGTATTTATTGGGAGAACTGGATAATGACCCCAACTCCAGCTCTTTGGATGTATCTTGCGAAGCCAGATTACAGGGCAGGCACAGATTAGAAAGGGGAACTATTTACTATAATTATTTAAAATTCTATTATGGTAATGAAATCACAAAAACACAGTCGTTGGATACGATTCCAAATGCGGGTCACAACAATTTCAAAATGTTTACATCGGTCAAAGCTTTGTATCACTTGTTCGAAACCTTACCAATAGGCTGCAGTCAGCGGCTCTCATCCACGACTCAGGAGTCCAAATCAAACCCATTTGAAGTTTTTCCGAATCCAGCCATGTCTCATATTACGATGCGTTTCCCAAGAGCCGGCGGTTCTATCTCTATTTACAATATGCAAGGAATAAAATTAACACACTTACAAAATATTGAAAATACTGAAGTCCGGGTAGATATAAGGTCCCTTAATCGGGGATTGTACATCGTTCAATATCAGCATCATTCTGAAATATTTAAAAAGATATTTTTAAAGATAATGTAGACTCAAGCGACAATTGTTATCTTTTGAACATGAAGATTTAAGATAATACTTTTTCAAAAGAAAGATAAAAAGCATAGCAACCTTATAGCCGCTATGTCTTTTATACAAGTATTGACTCATGTCTTATTTTATACTGTATCGCAATCCAGCGTACATATTAACGCCCATTACAGGTCCCCAAGCCAAAGAGCTATCAAAATATGGTCCAAAAGGAGCATGAGAACTTATGATAGGATGTTCAAGTCGGTAATTAAAAATATTTTCACCACCCAGATATAGTTCAAAATTACCCTTAAACATTTTACTGACCTGTGCATTGCTCAGGAAAAATGAAGGAGAATTTTTAGGCCATTCGTGCGCGTCATGGTTGTCCACCAAAGATGGAATTCTCACAGACCCTAACCAATTTACAGTATAATCAATACTCCATCCTTTATCGGGCTTCAACGTAAAATTTCCAAAAGCTCGTTGTGGTGATACCAAAGGTTTTCTGAGCGTCTGCTCACCATAGGTGGTCTGTACATCGTTATATCTGTAAGCAAGTCTGACATCAAGCCACTTGAATGCATCTAATTCAGCCTGTATCTGTGAGCTGTTGGAATATGATTTTCCTTTGAGATTGTAAAAAACGATTTGTAATGCATTTCTGTCCATATCGACTACAATCTGATTGGTAAAATCTATTCTGTTGATGTCAAAAGACAAAGCCAGATTTCGATTTCCGAGTTTAATCTCTTTGGTCACACTGAAACCTAGATTCCAGGCAACTTCAGCATTCAGTCCATATGGGGTTTTATCATTTCCGCTACCTTCAATAATGATCTCCCGATTGCTGGCAAACATTCCTATGTTTTCTGCAAAAATGCTGGCAGTTTTCTGACCCCTGCCGGCTGCTATTCTGATTACAGTAGACTGTTCCGGAGCATATCTGATATTTAGTCTTGGTGTAAAAAACAGTCCGAAGTTATTGTGATAATCAGCCCTTCCCCCGATAAGCAAAGAAAATTTCTCAGAACCTTTGTAAGTGTATTCGCCAAAAACTCCTGGCACCCACTCATTCCGGTTGTAAGGTAAATTTGACACCACTTCATTATAATTATCGTACTGGAAGCTGGTACCCATTCGCACCTGATGATCCGTATTGTCAATGATATTTTGATATATCATATTAAAGTAAAGTGACTTTTGAGTGGCATCATAGTTTCTGAGACCAAACTGCGCCTTCTGATCATGATACACGCCTGAGAAATGAAACCCAAGAGTTTTATATGGTGTATTGAGATTAACAAATCCTCTTTTGGCCCAAAGTTCAGCTCTATTTGTAGTCATATTAGCTCCCCACACCTTATTTCTGGCCGATCTCAATGGGTCAAATTCCTTTTGTCCGCTGATATTGTCCATAAATGTGAGTTTTAATCCTATCTGACCCTCCTGGCCACTATTATTGGTCCATTTCCATCGGTTGATAAAGCCAACCTGTTTGCCCATAGGCATGTCCAAAAATCCATCATGATTATGATCCCTTCTTTGGCTTCTGTTGGAGAGATGCAGTAGAGATGATGTACTCCAGTTTTCGTTGACTTCCTGTTTTGCCGCTATATTCATTTCAAGTCTGGCGGCCTGACTTCCATATACATTAAAATAGAGTTTGTCTTCATGACATGGTTTTTTAAGCTCAACGTTGATCTGTCCGGTAATACTTTCATATCCGTTTACTACTGATCCGGCACCCATATTGAGCTGCATACCTTCGACCCAAGGACCGGGAGTAAAGGCTAACCCCTGTAATGCTGCCAACCCTCTCACATCTGGTATGTTTTCGCGAGTGATTTGTACATAAGGTCCTGCGAGTCCCAGCATTTCTATTTTTCTGGTACCTGTGATGGCATCTGTCATGGACGCATCTACTGCCGGAGTAGTGTCAAAGCTCTCGGCAAGGTTGCAACATGCTGCCTTGAGCAACTCTTTGCTGAATATCTGTTGTACTTTTACTGTCTCAAGATAAGAAATTTCAGTAGTTCTTTTTTTGTGAGTGATCTCTATGACATCCAGTAGATTGGGTGACGAGATGACAATATTGATAAATCCCGGTTTGTCAATCAGCATGGTATCAGGACTATATCCTACGTATGTTACCACCAAATACTTATTTTTACCTTGAAATTCCAGCGAAAAATTTCCTGATAGATCTGAAGTTGTTCCCATTTTATCGTCTTTCCATCTTATATTGGCACCAATAAGTGGCAACATTCCCCCATTCTCATTTTTTTCATAAACAATCCCTGATAAAGTATTCTTCACAGATTTATCTCCGGAGTTACTTTGGACGGAATGGTCCTGCCCATCATCTTCATCATGATTATTTTCGGGTTCACTTTCTTCTTCTGAGGGTCGATAATGGCAACATTCCGGAAGGCTTTGATAAATTTTATTATCAGCTTTTTGTCCATCTGCATCATGACCTGCGGCCAGAAGTGAAGAAACCAATTCTTTTTTGACAAATATTGGTTGTACGTTCACGGTCAGCTCCTGACTTATTTCATTGTATTTTGCTTCAGTAACACCTATTACATTTAGAGATGTTTTTTCAATTCGTTCAGTGCACATACCACATGTGCCGCTGACAGATATTTTTACTTCCGTCTGTGCCCAAAGAGCCTGAGAAGTGAAGATAAAAATAAATAAATAAATATATTGCTTCATTTCATTTCAAATTTATGTTGTCGATTTTAAGTTTAAAAGCTGTATATTCAGCTTTGAATCAGGCACAGTTGTCCTCTGATTTAATAAAACTTAAACTTGAGGAGGGTATGAAACGGACGGGTGAAAGTCATATGAATGCACAAAAACGGGGAGAATATTTTTTTCTGCAATAGCCTTAACTAAAATTTCAGATTTCCGGATGATTGAATACTCTGTAATAAATAACTTAGCATGACAAAAACACTTACAACTGTCCCCGCAGCATCCTTTTTCAGAATCATCTTTGGTGTTTTCTGATTTCGGTTTATTAGAGCAACAGCTATGCTTTATTTCACCTGACTGAAGGGCTAAATCAGTTTTACATTCAGCAACTACTTCTTTTTGATGTGAAGGGATAAAAGATGTCCCACAGACAGAAAGTGACTGACTGAAAATGAGGACAGCTAATATAATTGCGATGTTTTGCATAAAAACTTATACAAAGATATGATGTTTTTTCGGAAGTGTCAATGTTTAACAAATCTTTATCGTATATAATTTTTAAGATATAATATGGATTCTTAATTCATATGCCAACTAAAATGATGTACTTTTGTGTCAAAATTTAAAAAAAACAAATGGTATGAGTGATGCTTGGAAAGTCGGGAAAGAAGAAAAAAAGGGCTTAGCAAGAACACAGGAATACTGCATTCTGGTTGCAGTTATTGGTAAAGATGATAGGGAGTCTGTCGTAATAGAGCACCTTGATGAGCTTGAGTTTCTAGCTACAACCGCCGGAGCTATCACCAAAAAAGTGTTTACACAAAAGATGCCTCATCCTAATGTAAAAACATATGTTGGTTCTGGAAAACTGGATGAGATTCTGGAGTATATCGAAAGAAATGAAGACATTACTCTGGCTATATTTGACGATGACCTTACCGGTAAACAAAACAGCTTTCTCGAGGAGTACCTTAAAGTTAAAATCGTAGACAGAAGTACTTTAATTCTTGATATTTTTGCTGAAAGGGCTCAGACAGCACAGGCTAAAACGCAGGTAGAACTCGCTCAGATGCAGTATCTTCTTCCCAGATTGCGAGGACTATGGACGCACCTTGAACGACAGCGCGGCGGTATCGGAATGCGCGGACCAGGCGAGATGGAGATAGAAACTGACCGAAGGATCATCAGAGATAAAATAGCACTGCTCAAAAAACGACTCGAAAAAATAGATCAGCAGGCTCAGACACAGCGCAAAAATCGTGGCGAGCTCATCCGTGTGTCTCTGGTAGGTTATACAAATGTGGGTAAATCTACATTAATGAATGTACTAAGCAAATCTGATGTTTTTGCTGAAAATAAACTGTTTGCGACTTTGGATACTACTGTCAGGAAAGTGGTCTGGGATACCATGCCTTTTTTGATGTCTGATACAGTAGGATTTATTCGCAAACTGCCTCATCATCTGGTAGAAAGCTTTAAATCCACCCTTGATGAAGTGCGTGAAAGTGATATACTTATTCATGTAGTTGACATTTCTCATCCACAGCACGAAGATCAAATCCTCACTGTACAGAATACCCTCGACGAACTCGGCGCCAGTGACCGTACGACACTGATGGTATTCAATAAAGTCGACTTGTATAGAGAGAAATACTTTGATGATTATCTGGATCACAGCACTAAAGAAGAGATCATGCAGGAAATAAGAGATAAGTTTAGTATTATGTATAATTTTCCTAATGTACTCATCTCTGCAACAGATAAGGAGAATATAGATCAGCTTAAAGAGACATTGAAAGAAATGATCATAAAGGAATATAATGTGAGATATCCTTTTCAGGTGAAAACCTGGTAATATTTATACATCTACAACATAATGAATATGAATATCACGGAGAAATACGCCTATCTTCTGGTACACTATTGTCTCGAATTAAAAGCTGGTGAAAAGTTATTTATCACAACAACAACCCTGGCAGAACTATTGGTAAGAGAAGTTTATCGGGAAGCTGTCAGGTGTGGTTGTCTGGTTGAATATCAGATGTCATTTAGCGAACAAAATCGTATTTTTTTAGCAGAAGCCAACGACTTTCAGCTAGACTATATCAATCCTTCGTACAAAAATATGATGGAAACCTATGATGCTTATCTGGTTATCAGGGCACCCTTTGATGTCAGAGAAGATCAAGCCAATGATTCGGGAAAAACTGCTCGTAGACAAAAGGCATTGCAAGTAGTTAACCAGATCTATACCGATCGAATAGCAGACCGAAGTCTCAAGAGATGCCTTTGTCAGTTTCCTACCCTGACAGCCGCCCAGGAAGCATGTATGAGCCTTGAAGAATATGAGTCATTTGTTTATAACGCGTGTCATTTGTTTTCTGATGATCCTGCATCAGAATGGCTGAAAGTACGGGCTCAGCAGCAAGGAGTGACTGACTATCTCAACCAGTGTGATCTGATTCGCTATGTGAATAAAAAGTCAGATATAAGTTTAAGTGTAAAAGATAGGATATGGATCAATTCTGATGGCAGAGCCAATATGCCAAGTGGAGAAGTGTTTACTGGTCCGATAGAAGACTCTGTCAATGGCCACATATATTTCAACTATCCTATCGTGTATATGGGTCATGAAGTAGAAGGTGTCACCTTATATGTAAAGGATGGGCAGGTTATCATTTGGGAAGCCGAAAAAGGCAAAGATTTACTGGATGATATCTTCAAAATGGATGGAGCCAGGTACTTCGGTGAGGTAGCCATAGGTACGAATTACAATATCCGTCGCATCACTAAAAATATCCTTTTTGACGAAAAAATAGGCGGATCAGTACACATGGCTATAGGTCAATCCTATAAACAGACAGGTGGTAAAAACCAATCTCCTATCCATTGGGATATGATCACCGATATGCGAGATGGTGGTCAGATTTTTGCTGATGGCAGATTAATTTATCAGAATGGTGAGTTTTTGATCTGAAAAATCATAATTTAGCCAATTGTTTAATTTCAATAATTAAACGTAAGTACCCAATCAAAGGTATATTAACCTGAAGGACAGCTTTGGCGCATCAAGGTGTGAATGTAGAAGCACTTACTACCGATATTCTGTCTGCGATTGAAAAAAAGATAAAATTGCCGGTTGGATATAGGATAGTTGCAGCAGGAAAACGAGAGTCCTGAGAAGAATCGTACGGTGGTTTGGCTGCCATTTTGATTTTGACAGTATTCGGATTGCTAGCTATATTAATCCTTGAATTCAGAACATTTAAGTCGACTTTGATTGTACTAAGTGTAATTCCTATGGGTATCTTCAGTGCGATGACCTCACTCTATGTTACAGGTGAGTCACTTTCTTTTGTAGCCACTTTTGGAATCATTGCTTTGATCGGAATAGAAATAAAGAACTCAATTCTGATGTTGGACTATACCAATGGATTGAGAGAGAAAGGAGTAGGATTGTATTAAGCTGTCATGGATGGGGCTGAAACCAGGTTTCTTCCTATTTTGCTTACTTCGCTGACCGCCATAGGGGGACTGACGCCTTTGATGTTGGAGAATTCTCCATTGATCAGTCCATTGGCTATAGTTTTGATAGGGGGGCACATCCTCAGTACCATGTTGAGCAGATTAGTAACTCCTGTGTTGTATATGTTGATACCACGTACAATAGATGTTGCCTCAGATTCATTCAACACAAATATATAGAAGGTTGAGTTTTGTAAAAAAAGAAAAGCGCTACAAAAGATATTCTTAGCGACGCTCAATATTTAACCAAAATTATGGATTATAAAAACATTTAATTACTTAAATGACGGCATCAAAAGATACATGGTTTTGGACTGACCCCCTAAATATCAGAACATTTATCGTCATGGACATTTCATCGTCTTTATAATACCAACAGATTTTTTTTGATAAATAAAATCTCGCCGGTATAAGAATTGAGACGATTGTTGGTAAACTTTTAGAACAAATTGACTATAATCCTGTGGAAGGAAAGTCCAAAGACTCCTTTTGTGGTCAAACTAATGAAATTATAATACCAGTTTGGGTGCTAAGAATAGACTGTCAAGAATATTATAAATATCTCAACTCACAACAAGGATTTAAAAAAAGTGCTCAAAAGAAACGAGATGTTAAGAAATAAAAGAATCCAGGAGTTCTATGTTTCAACCAAGCATTTATAAAATTTTCTTTAAATTGGTTTTATTGATTGAAGAATTAACTAATTTTATATTTCAGAATGTTTTTATAAATTTTCAAATCCGGAAATATTTAAAATTAAATGTTAATTACCAAAGTAGTAAATACCGGTATTATAATTCTTGCCGCAGGCGAGTCCTCAAGGCTTGGATCGCCCAAACAATTATTGGAATTTAATAATAAATATCTATTGCAATACATCATCGATATATCATTAGCTTCACTTACCGAAAACGTGGTCTTAGTACTAGGTGCTTATGAAAACAAAATAAAAACTTTGTTGGACTTAAAAAATATAAAATCAATACATAATGCTAATTGGAAAATCGGAATGTCATCCTCGATTCAATGTGGACTTGAAGCCATGCTGAAGATTAATCCTGATATTGAAGCCGTCGTTTTTGTATTGTGTGATCAACCTTATTTATCCACAACCATTCTTAATGAGATCATCACAAAGCATCTTGAAACAGGTACGGAGATTGTAAACTGCCATTACACCGATATTTTTGGTCCACCTGTGTTGTTTCATAAATGTCTTTTCCCATATTTAAAATTACTCAAAGGGAATGAAGGTGCTATAGGTGTGGTGAAACAATTTCATGAAAAAGTGTCACATGTAAATTTCCCCAAAGGAGATTCTGACATAGACACTATGTCAGACTATCATAAACTACTGCAGAATTATGCCCATTAATCACCGTTTAAATATTTTTATTTTGTCTAAACTAGATACCACGTTAATTTAATTACCCCACTATCTGATATTATATTTATGAGTCCACTCCGAAAAGTCTTTGAAGAAGAGAGTGTGAAAAAATCTGATTTCTACTTCGCTGATAATCAAACGTTTCCATTTAGGGATTGGGTAAAAA
>JAYTNJ010000273.1:0-6452 GCA_043748345.1 Saprospiraceae bacterium | reverse complement strand
CTCAAAAAAACACTTCGATCAGGATAGATACTTGTTTGCTTTCCGGATGCTATACTTTTACGATAAACGATGTTTATAGCGATGGTATGTGTTGCAAATATGGAAACGGTAGTTATAAAGTAACAGCAGATGCAAAGATTATTGCCACTGGTGGTGCCTTTGGCAAAACTATCAGTCATAATTTCTGCATTGTCAATGCACAACCTACCTGCACGGATGGTATCAAAAATGGAAATGAGACTGCTATAGACTGCGGAGGCACTTCTTGCCCCGTATGCCCTACCTGTAGTGATGGCATAAAAAATGGAAATGAGACTGCCATAGATTGCGGGGGACCTGAATGCAAAACATGTCAGGGTGGAAACGGAAATAGTGGTACAAATTCCGGTGTTTTGCTAACTTCATATTTTGAGACAGGGTGGGATAACTGGGTAGGAGGAGCCACAGACACCGAAAGATATAAGGGTGATTTCTCATGGGAGGGTGACTACTCCATCAAGATCAGAGATAATACAGGGGATGAGTCAGCCATGACATCCACAGAGCTTGATCTAAGAGGAATGGTAGCAGTAAAGATAGAGTTCGCATTTTACGCTTATAGTATGGAAAAAGATGAAGACTTCTGGCTCATGTACCATGATGGTAATAAGTGGAATACGCTCAAAGCCTATGTAAGCGAAAAAGACTTTTTTAACAATAATTTTTATGAGGTAACATTTCTCATGGATGCTGCCAAATACAATTTTATCAGTAAAGGCAAATTCAGATTTCAGTGCGATGCCAGTACCAATGCCGATGAGATATACATTGATGCAGGTAAAATCACAGGAATACCGCAGGGCAGCAGGATAAAAGATGCTGAAAAAGTAATCTCAGTTGGATATTATGTGGGAGGAGAAAATCAAATAAGCGCTACTGATTTCGGCATTTTCCCCAATCCTGCAAATGATCAATTCATTATACAAACCGAAGAAGATATCCAGAGTTTGAGAATATTAGATATGTCCGGCAAACTTCACTCCACACATTTATTTCATGATATTCATTTAAAAAAAGTGGATATCACTCATTTGCAACCTGGAATTTACTTTCTCAACATACAAACTGAAGATAAAATAATTTCAAGAAAACTGATAAAGCGGTAAAAGTACATAACCGTTTAAAGAAATCTTCTTAAATCGAGTACGTGCCCCATATGCATGGCCTCATGATACTGATTGAATGCTATGGCAGATTCTATATTCGTGATTTCGAATTTTAATGCCGTAGTAAAGGGACGTAATGATTTGAATTTTTCAGCTTTGATATCCGCTTCTAAAAGCTCCATGCTGGAAAAGAGCATTTTTTTGATATCATCAACATTGGTTTCATCATAGTATTTTACCGGTTTTGTGCCTGGAGAAAATTCCATGAACATTTCAGCAGGTATGGTAAAAGGCAGTTCAGCTAAGCCATACGTAAACATCTGCTGAACGGTGATGACGTGAGCGCAGTTCCAAATAATGTTATTATTATAGCCGGCAGGAATCATATTTATCTGCTCTGTAGAAAAGCTATCCAATATTTTTTTATAAGCTTTTCTGTTTTGAAAAGTGATGGCATAATTTGCAATATGGGACATAGATATTTATATTAAAATGATTTGTAAACTGTGATCTGTCTTGGAGAATTAAAACAAAATATGCATCCGTATGTTTCTGAGCAAATTGCATCTTAATGAAAATCTATTCACTTACTAAAAAACAGTTTTTGCCTATCAGTCTTGATCAAGCCTGGGATTTTTTTTCATCACCTATTAATTTGAAAAAAATCACACCCGAATACATGGGATTTGAGATCACTTCTGACCTGGGAGATGGCAAGATGTATCCGGGGCAAATCATTACTTATGTCGTTACACCCGTATTGGGCATACCTATGAGCTGGGCTACAGAGATTACTCATGTGGTTGATAAAAAATATTTTGTCGATGAGCAAAGATTCGGACCATACACATTCTGGCACCATAAACACTGGTTTAAAACGGTAGAAGGTGGAGTAGAGATGACTGATATTGTCAATTATGGATTGCCTTTGGGGTTTTTAGGTCGAATAGCCAATAGTCTTTTTGTAAAAAGCAAACTGGAGGAAATATTTGGTTACAGGGAAAAAGTGGCGGATACCATGTTTTAAATCGAATAGTCTCTTTTTTAAATAGTTATCTCTGTTTAAGTTCTTCTTCAATTTGAGTCAGGTATACCCTATCCAACGGCTCAGTATAGTGAAGGGTCATCTTTTTCCCCGCATCATGCATTTTTTTAGCTATAATCATTTGCTCATTAAACCCTTTGAGATTACCGATTTTTTTGTAACATAGTGCTATATAATAATGTAGTTCTGATATATCATTTTCCTTTTCCTGCAATAAAAGTGTTTGTAAAGCCTCTTCCGTTCTACCACCTTCCAGATATAAAACGCCGAGATGAAGGTAATCAAAAACAGAAACACTGTAGGTGGAATCTGTTATAAGTTCTTCAATAATACTAATAGCTTTAGGCTTTTGATCTATTTTTTTATAGCAAAGTGCTTTTGCCATTCTGAGATGATATTGGCCTCCAGCTGAATATCCTATATTTCCTTTTGTCAATGTTTCAAGTTCTTCTATATCAGCTATAGCACCTTTATAATCATTAAAAAATTGAAATCTACACCACCCTCTGTACCCTATATTTTCCTTTTTATTATATTCTACGGCCTTATCAATTAGGTACTTCCAGGTGATAAAATCACCGCTCTTGAGATAGGCGACAGATTTATTGCGATAAGCGTATGAAAAATAAGGACATTTTGTCAATGCTTTGTCTAAAATTTCCTGATATTCTCTACTGTACTGATAAAGCCCGTTTGCATCTTCAGCTATGCGGCAAGCTTCATACTGCAGGGTATCTTTTTGGTATAAAAAAGCATGGCAATTCTGAGCACACAAATTATTTGCAGCAGTAAATAAAAAGAATAACAGGGTCGATAGATCCTTCATCAGGGCAGTATTTCAATTATTTTACCTTCATCCATCTTAAATATCAGATATTGATAATAATCTTTTGGGTCATCTTTATCAGCTTGTACTTTCCATATTTTCAACTGTTTAGTTATCGACAATAATTGATGGGTGATAGATGCATCAAATACTTTTTCTTTATAATTATAATCTGAACCCAGTATCCTAAATCGACCAGATTGGCCTTTACAGTTGACAATAAATCTTATTCTTATCATACCTGATTCTTTGAGGGATTTTCCCGGGTCATACATTTGCTTAAATATGTTAATCAGATTATATTTTTCACCAATAAACTGTGGTTCTTCGTTGAGATTATGGTATTGTTTAACCCTATCCTCGTCGCAAACAATAAAAAGACTATCATCGATCATGGGATCAAATGAGATATCACCAACCATAGCAGGGTAAAGGCTTTTAGATGGCAAATATCTATTTTGGCAGCTTTGAGCCAACAAAATTAAAATAAAAAAATAACCCATATATTTAATAATCATAGCTACGAAAATCTGAATCTCACCGCCCAAAAGGATTGATTTTAAGTTGTATTGTTTTTTATTAATGAAAGATTTTACTTTTTCTTCTGGTCAAAAAGCCATTTCAAAAGCTCGGGTTCACGAATGGCCCTATTCCATACATCATGACCGCCATCAGGATATTCTGTATATTTAGGCTCTCCACCGGCTTTCTGCAAGGTTGTAACAAGGTCTCTCGAAAACTGGGTAAGGACTGTTATATCTTTTGCTCCGTGAAAAATCCATAAAGGTACATTTTTATATCGGTCAGCCTTGCCTAAATCAGCGCCTCCACATATGGGTACCGCACCGGCAAATAAGTCAGGCCTGCGGCTCAGAAAGTCAAGAGTACCGAATCCACCCATGGATAAGCCACCTATGTATACTCTGCTTTTATCTATATTTGGATCCCTGAGTAATTTATCTATCAATTGTATGACCCCAGTCATGGAAGGTGTTACCTCACTGTCATTGATGATTGCCCACTCAGTCCTTTTTACCGGCGCCCAATAACCTTCTTTCGGACATTGGGGAGCTACTACCACACATGGATATTTACTTTGGGTAATGTCAGATGCCAGATATGGGACTATATGTATTAGCTGGGTGACATTATCATCACCACGCTCTCCCGCACCATGCAACCATATAAAAAGGGGAACTTTCCCTTTACTGTAAGATACAGGATAATAAATATTGTAAGGTAAATCCCACCCGGCATTGGTTTTCAATTTGCGGGCAGATAACCCCTGTGGTCTGACAGTTACACAACTTGTTATAAACAGAGTGATACAAAAGTAGAGTAAGTATCGCATTTTGAAAAATCAGTTATCTTTTAATAATATTTATTTTTAATCAGATAATTTCGAACATAGTCGGTTATTCCATCCTCCAGAGTCCAAAATTTTCGGGTATATCCGGCTGAAGTCATTTTTTTCATAGATGCTTCAGTAAAATATTGATAGGTGTCGCGGATATCTAAAGGTGTATCTACAAACTCTATATCATTATCTAAAACCAAAGCATTAAAAGTATGGGTAGCCAGGTCCAGAAATGTCCGGGCTTTGCCAGTACCGAAATTATAAATACCACAATCTACTGTCAGATTTTCCATAAAATAAAATAACATGTTCAGAATGTCCTTTATGTAAATGAAATCTCTGGATTGATGTCCATCAGCAAAATCAGGTCGATGGGATTTGAATAGTTTCATCTTGCCCGATTGCCGGATCTGGTGGTAAGTGTGAAATATAACAGAAGCCATCCTTCCCTTATGGTATTCATTTGGCCCGTAGACATTAAAGAATTTGCATCCGATCCAGAAAGGTGGCTTTTTGTCCTGATCAAGTACCCAAAGATCAAACTGATGTTTGCTGTCTCCATAGGGATTTAATGGTCTTAGCGTTGATATTAAATCGTGATTATCATCAAAACCTTGACTGCCATCTCCATAAGTAGCAGCACTGGAAGCATAAATAAGTGGTATCTCTCTCTCCGTGCAGACTTTCCATATTCGTTTACTGTAATTGAAATTCAATTGATCAAAAATAGCCTTATCCTGCAGTGCAGTATCAGTCCTTGCTCCGAGATGTATGACATAGTCGACCTTTTGGGTTGTTTTTTCAAACCAATCCAAAAAAATATCTCTATGCATCCATTCTCTTACCGCTTTACCATCGGTGTTTTTATCTTTATAGAGTTTATAAAAATCGTCCACTACCACTACATCTCTATTATAGCCTGATGCGTTGAGGTGGGTAAGAAAACATGAACCTATAAATCCTGAAACTCCAGTGAGAATAATCATCTGATCATTATTGATATCAGGACAAAGATAGCTTTTTAGATAAAATAGAGACAAATAGTTTTGGTTTGAATATATTTGCAACGCTCTTTTCACATGAATGGCGCAAAGCTTTTTGTAATACTAAATTTTCAGCCAAAAGTGAGAATCACTCATAATAAATTGACCTTTGTGTTTTTTGTATTGTTTTTGAGTCTGTTTATGCAGATTCGCTCCCAGAGTGTTGAAATGAATTCCAGAACAATACTATTGGGTGATGACACAGTTCAACTTAAGATCTTCAAAAAACAGGGAAAAAATATGGTCTTTGCCCATGTCCATGAAAATGAAACTGCCGCTTTGGAGGCGGGTATGGAGATGTTGAGTAAATATGGAGGTAAACTTGTCACGCTGATTCACTCCTACGATGGAAGTAAAAATCGCAATGTCACCTTCAGTATTGGCAATACTACGTATCAATTTGATCCAAATCGTATATATTCGACTAATAGTGACATCCTGTACAAAACCATTAGGGTAGTAAAAGGCAGTGGAAAAGTAGATGAAAATGTCATAAGAAGTGTGAAAAACCTGGCTGACCAGATATGGCTTGAATTGAAGGATTATCCCTTTATCACAGCCATTCACAATAATAAAAATTCGCCTTCAGGAGTAAAAACCAGTTGGCTCTTCTGGCATCGTCTCGAGCCTGAATCATATAGCATCAACTCATATATCAAAAGTTTTGACCAATCAAGTGAAAGTAATCGCTCGTGCTCTGATATTTATATCAATCCCGCTATCAACAACAGTGAATTTTTTATCGCCACCGACAAAAATGACTTCCGGATGCTGGCCGAAAAAAGATATAATGTGGTGCTCCAAAATGCTGACCCCATCGATGATGGGTCCATGTCAGTATATTCTCAAAAAAAGGGAATAAGATATGTCAATGCCGAAGCCAAAATGGGTAGGGTTAAAGAGCAGATCCAAATGTTGGAAGTATTGCTGAAATAACCTTGAGTCCACTCCGAAAAGTCTTTGAAGAAGAGAGTGTGAAAAAATCTGATTTCTACTTCGCTGATAATCAAACGTTTCCCTTTAGGGATTGGGTAAA
>JAYTNJ010000272.1:0-2108 GCA_043748345.1 Saprospiraceae bacterium | reverse complement strand
CAACTTTGCTGAACTTTTATTATTACTTCATTTTAGAGATTACTTCAAATACTTTTTATTAATAAACTAATTCCAGAAATAATTAGAATAACTCCCAATATTTTATGAGGGCGCTGAAAAAGTCCTTCATTTCTAGGCTAATTTTAAAAATCGATCAGTTAAAACATGTTTTTTACCTGATCGATTTTTTTTTTAGAGGGTTATGTTTCCTACTTTCGGATTTTGCTTCTATAAGTTGATATTGGGATATAGAGCTAGAGTTTTTTGTTTGATGCTATTTTGACTTCTAGACAGCTAGTTTGATGATTCTTTTTAGGTTTACAGTGAAAATAGCGAGTGCACCCTGCATTTTCATGCCATCGATTCCATAGGCTATTGCTCGTCCATATCCATGTACATTTTTTAACTCGCTGTTTTTTGCTTCAATTTTGTATCGATGCCGGGCTTGGTCCTTGTAATATTCAGTTTCCTGAAAGACCATTTGCTCTTTGTGTAAGTCTGACTTTATGGATACTGAATAGCTTTTAGTTTTTGCGCCAGACTTGTAGCAATTTTCTCTCAATGGGCAAACCTTGCATTTTTCAACATCAAAATAATAAGTATCTACCTGATTGACCCCATCCTCTTTTTTTCCCTGTCTTGCTTTTCTGATAGCCAGATGTCCCGCTGGGCAAACAAACATGTCAGCATCCTTATTATAATCGAACCTGTCCTCTTCTTTTCTAAAGCCCTGTGTTATAGAGGGGTTCAGTTTTGCTACGATTTTGATATTTTCATCATTCTCACCCTTAAGTCTTAAGTTTTCCTTACCGGAATAAGCCGAATCGCCAATTATTGTTTCAACCGCTATTCCATTCTCTTGGCTCATTTTCAAAAGATTTGGCAACTCTGGACCATCACCTTTTTCTGCTGAAGTTACCACAGCGGCAGTAATGATACGTTCTTGTGTCATTGCCAAATGAGTTTTGTAACCAAAAAAACTGCTGTCAGCTGTTTTGTGTCCCACTCTGGCATCAATGTCTTTGGATAGCGTATAGTTCTCCTGTGTATCCTCTACCGTCTCTTTTAAAAGATTGAGCTTCTCTTTTACAGCTGGAATTTCGCTTAATCTCTGATCAGACTCAATAAGCTTTTGCAATTCTTTACAGTATTCAATTTCCCTTAGAATATCATTTGAATAGTTTTTATCAGGCATTTGACTCCTGTAATCATCATCCATCAGATATACTGTCTTACGCAGCAACTTTGAACGTTGTCTTAGTACTTCAAGCGGTGAATATGGGTTGGATCGGGAAAGTGAGTGCGTCGCATCAACAATGATAGACCTGGATTTGATAATACCTTTTTCAAGAGCTATTGAAACTGTTTTACCAATGAGCAAATTGAGTAGATCCATATCCTTTAGCCTAAGCTTTCGGAACTTGGTTAGCGAACTGGGATTGATTACATCCTGTTCAGGAGACATCTCTAAAAAGTATTTAAAAGACATATCAAACCGGGAACGCTCAACAACATCAACATCCGAAATGGTATATATAGTTTTCAAAAGCAGGTATTTGAACATGCGAACGGGACTTTCTGCCAGACGTCCGTTATCTGGACAATATTTATCCAAAAGCTCATTATAAATAAAGCTAAAATCTATAAGCTCGTTAATCTTGCGCAATAGATTCTCTTTAGGGACAATCAGATCATAGAGACTAGAAAATTCGCTAAACTGGATTTTTTGTTGTTGAAGAAGCATCTTAAGGGCCGTTCTAATACACCATTAAAATACAAAAAAAGGAGCAGAAATTATTAATTACTACTCCTTTTTTTACCCAATCTTAATGAAGGACTTTTTCAGCGCCCTCTTGTTAAAGGGTGCTTTTTTTGTTTGGGAAAGGTGCTGAAGTGAGATAAACAAAGCTAGTCCGGCTTTTTATTTCAATCTTTATGTCTTATTCTTCGACTCCGCTCAGAATGACAAAAAGCCTGCCTTGCCGTACAGGCAGGTATTTCCATTAAAATCCGGTTTATTGTATGTTGGTTATTGCAATTAACTTGGTTTAACGCTGTCAGGGTTTAAAACTCTGACAGCGTTAGTTTCTAATCAACTTGTCAATTTA
>JAYTNJ010000271.1:0-1964 GCA_043748345.1 Saprospiraceae bacterium | reverse complement strand
GAGACTGCAGCTGCAAGCGAGGAGATGTCCAGTCAGGCGGCTGATCTTCAATCGATGGTATCGAGATTTATTGTGGAGTAGTGTTGTATATTTTTGTATTTTAAATTAGTTGATGCACAATGCAGGTGTAGAGTTGAAATGACGATTTTTGAGCGGTCACAGACCCCACCGCCACTGGCGGCGGGGAAATAATTTACAAGTAAGTGTTAAACTTAATAAAATTATGCGACTTACTTATGATCTGCGAAAAATAATCATGATCTTTTTTTTCAGCGCGTTAACCTGCTAATTATCTGTTTTCTTCAATGATCTGTTTATAAGCTTTTGTATCTTGGTAAATTTCGTCTTTTAAAGGATTAAGTCTGTTTTTGCGGATCCTGTTAAACTGATAGACTACAAGTGCAATATTTGCTGCTAAAGCGAGAAAACTGACTATGAAAAACGCCTTCGGGTTATGCGTGGTTGGAACCGGCGCCAGTCTGTCTGCAAATGCGGGTACTGTCATAACAAACATAGCCCAAAGAGCAAGTGTTTGCGCGCGATGCTGCAGCCATGCACCTCTCTTAATGAAGAAAGCCGGTATAGTACAGGACAATAATAATGCAAGTCCGCTGTAAAACGAGTGATCAGCTATACAGTTATAGGTATAGGCGAAATTCCACAGGTCATAAGCAATGATCCATGGCCAGATCATATCAGGCCAGATCATATCTTTTGATTTGTCTTTAGATATGTAAATCCCGAGCCATCCCGAAATTGCAACTATATTCAACAGACCCGCTATTCCATTCATGATGTTCCATGAACCTGACATTAACCATAGGTTGTCTACGTACCCTCCGTTCCAAAGACCAAATGAATAGCCCACATTCAATTTACAAGTGCAATAGAATTATTATAAAATACTTCATAAGGAGTAAGGAAGTTCAGCATTTTCCTTGGCATATTATTTATGCGCTTTTGACTCATTGCAAGCTCAATTTGATTCATACCCTTAAAAGATGTACCTTTAGGGAAGAATCTTCTAAGCAAACCATTTGATCTTTCGTTGCTTCCTCGTTGCCATGAAGAATATGGATCTGCAAAATACACATCACATTCGAATAATTCTTCTATAGATTTAAAACATGCAAACTCCGTTCCATTGTCAAAAGTAATCGTTTTAATAGAATCATTCGGAATTTCACCAAAAGCTTCAACGATTGCCTTTACACATGTTTCCGCTCTCTTGTCAGGCATCCATGCAGTGAGATATAGTTGAGTCACTCTTTCCAGCAATGTAACGACGTATCCATCATTATTTTTTCCAACAACTGTATCTCCCTCCCAATGGCCGGTTTCTTCTCTTTTTTCAACTGCATCAGGTCGATCATTTATGTTCTTTTTATCTGTTATTTTAATACGTGTCCCTAATTTACTCTCTCTTTTCTGGCGTATCCTTCTTTTTCGGGGTAAATATTTCCATAACGTAATCCCGTCAGAAAAATATAGTCCATATATCCATAGATAAATGGATTCGTATGAAATTCTCATGGAATTATCATCCGGATAATTATAAGGCAATCGACCAGCAATATATTCAGGACTCCATCGCAGAAGGATTTTCTCTAGGATAAATAACTTAAGAGTTTCATTCTGATTTATTTTCGATATTCCTTGTCGTACCTTTCTTCGATTAGATTTTTCATGAGCATGAAATGCTCTGTATAACCCGTCCTCACATTTATTTCTCTCAATCTCCCTTTTTATACTGCTTGGATGTCGACGCAGTTCTTCTGCGATTATTGAAATTTTTGTGTGCATCCAAAGCCTTTTTTGAATGACTTTTCTTTCATTAAAACTAAATTGTGCATAATGCTCCATAAGGTCTCCAGTAATGTAAAGTTTTTGTGGTGAAAACTAAATTACCTTACTATGCCTTATGGGGCTATTAAATTCTATTGCACTTCATCCTTGAAGATGGG
>JAYTNJ010000270.1:0-12715 GCA_043748345.1 Saprospiraceae bacterium | reverse complement strand
TGGATCAGTATCCAAAACCGGCCATATGAATAGTTTTGAAGGAATAGATCTCTGTGCTTTAGCTATAGAATTGGGCGCAACTTATGTAGCCCAAAGTTTTAGCGGTGACAAAACGCAACTTACTCCCTTGATTAAGGCAGCACTATCTCACTCCGGATTTTCATTTATTAATGTTATATCTCCTTGTGTCACATTTAATAATAATCAGGGCTCTACAAAATCTTATGATTACGTCAGAGAGCATAATGAAGCTCTTTCAACCCTTGATTTTGTGCCTGTAAAAGAAGAGATTATTACAAACTACGACCCTAATACGGTGAAAATGGTGAAAATGCATGATGGTTCCATGATAAAATTACATAAAATATCTCCTGACTGGGATCCGGAAAATAAATTATCCATTATCACAGCACTACACAAAGCAAGAGAAAAAAATGAAATTCTTACGGGTTTACTTTACATAGATGTTGAAAGTATTGAACTTAATGAACTAATCAATACAACTAGTATTCCGCTTAATCAGTTAACAGAGAAAGAGTTATGCCCAGGAAACGCTGTTCTTCAAGATATTAATGCTGACTTAAGATAATATTTGACAATGAAAACTAGTTTGCTTTCTATTGGACTGTTTTCATGCTAATTGATACCCTCTTTTATTCTAATAACTCAGATAAGCTATTATTCATCATTCATTAACTTATATATCAATCGCTCTACTCCCGTTGTAGCTATTTCTTCTATCACTTCGACATTAGATAATCGGTTTAATTCATATGATATATTTGGCTTAGGGTCTATGTAATAGATTTTGCTTCCTCGAGGTGCATGGGAAATAAGACTTGCTGCAGGGTACACCTGCATGGAAGTACCTATAATGATGAAAATATCACCAGTTTCACATTCATGAATTGCGGGCTCTAACATAGGCACCATTTCACCAAACCAAACAATGTGTGGTCGAAGCTGAAACCCCTTTGGGCAAAGATCGCCCGCGACTAAATCCCCGTCCCAATCTATAATGGTAGATGGTATTCCGGTACTTGATACCTTATTGAGCTCACCATGTAAATGTATTATCCTTTCACTTCCAGCTCGCTCATGAAGATCATCAACATTTTGGGTGACAATGACTACTTCAAATTTTTCTTCAAGTTTCACCAATGAAAGATGTCCCAGATTCGGTCTTACCTCTTTAAGTTGTTTTCGCCTTTGATTATAAAAGTCCAAAACCAGATTCTGGTTTTTAGCCCAACCTTCTGGCGAAGCAACAGACATAACATCATGGCCTTCCCATAAACCATCAGCATCACGAAATGTCTTTATTCCACTTTCTGCACTGATTCCAGCACCCGTTAGGACAACTATTTTTTTCATTTATTGTTTTTTTTTTAAAATGGCAATATCACTTCAGGTGGTCAAATACTTATACGCATTTCCAATATTCGCAATGATGTCGGAGGCTAAAAGACTTTCTAAGCTTTGTTTTCTTAATGCCAAATCACCTGCTAAGCCATGTAAATAAACCCCAAGCACAGCGGCTTTTTCCGGAACGTATTTTTGAGCAAGTAATCCTGTAACAATTCCTGTCAACACATCTCCTGAACCAGCGGTTGCCATTCCTACATTTCCGGTATTATTTATATATATCTTTCCGTTGGGTGATGTTATTCTGGTATGTGCACCTTTTAGAATGATAATCAATTGATATTTTCTGGACATTTCCGACTGGAGTTCAAACATAAGCAAGCTGTTTTCTGATTTTCCAAACAGGCGTTCAAACTCTTTAGGATGTGGAGTTAAAATTGAGTTTTTGGGAATTTTAGTTAATAAATGCTTTTCTGAAGCTATAATATTTAGTGCATCAGCGTCCAGAACTATTGGGTTTTCAACTTTATCGATTAATTCTTCCAACGCAGCTATTGTTTTTTCGTCCGTACCTAAGCCGGGTCCGCATCCAACAGAGTTTTTTGAATCGTAATCAAAATGGCCGACATTAAAACATGTCTTACCCGAAAGTTTTACCATTGCTTCAGGAATTGATTCGTAGATCACTTCTGCTCCAATAGCAGGTACCATCGAGGTGACTAACCCGGCACCTGATCGAAGGACTGCCATTGTTCCAAGAACGGCTGCTCCGATTTTCCCATCTGATCCAGCTATAAAAACAACATGCCCAAAATCACCTTTATGTTGAAATCTTTTTCTGAATTTATAAATATCCTTGCACAAATCTTTGTCAATTAGCACTTTATTAGATGACAACTCTGAAATATATCGCCAATCCAATCCAATATCACCTACAATCCACTTAGAACAGAACTCTTCATTTTCGGGGTAGAAAAAACTGAGTTTTGGAACTTGAAAAGTAAAAATAATAGAAGGACAAATTGCATCTCCCAAGAAAATTTCATCAGCTGGTAGGCCAGAAGGTATATCTACAGAGATCGTTATGTTTCCTATTGCTTTATTTAAAGTTTTTATCAAGGTTGCTAAAAGTCCGTCAACAGGTTTGCTTACGCCCGTACCCAATAATGCATCAATTATTATACAGTTTTTCTGAATTTCTGGAATTATATCATGTATAAATTGAACAGATATTGCATCAAATTTTAGTAACCGGCCGAGATTAATATCAAAATCAGTACTATCTTCTTTTGCAAATCTCAGAATGTATACTTTTACATCATAATATTGCTCAATAAGTAGACGGGCAATAGCCAGACCATCACCTCCATTGTTGCCGTTACCACAATAAATTTCTATAGGCTTGTTTTGATAATCATTCTCATGTACGAACCAGTCAATAAAGCTTTGAGCAGCTTTTTCCATTAGAGCAATTGACGAAATAGGTTCATTATCTATGGTATATTTATCCCAATTTCTAATTTGCTGTGCTGTAAGTAATTTCATAAAAATAAACGATTGTTTTAACCTTACATGATGACTTCTTCATCTTCATCAAAATACATATCCTTAAATTCATCAATATCACGGCGTTCTTTTTTTGTAGGCCTGCCTTCTCCCCTATCCCTGAATTCTGAACCTATCTTTCCAACAAACCATTCTTTATACTTATTTAGTTCTTCCTGCGCCGTTAAATCATCGAAACATGGAGCTGCCAGTGTGGCAGAAACCCTTTTGTCCAACAGAGAATTAACTTTAAAAGTAAGGTTAAACCCATTCTTTTTTAATTCAATTATCTCACCTACTGATAATAGGTAAGAAGGCTTAACTGATATTCCTTTGGATTTAACCTGGTTAGTTTTACATGCATCAGTTGCCATAGAACGGGATTTAAATAATCTGACACTCCAAAGCCATTTATCTATTCTTACCTTTTTGATGTCATTCATCTTTATTTTCGATGAGTGGCAATTGGGGGTTCATAGCTTCTAGTGCCTCAAACACTTTTGTTGCTATAAAATAATTACGGTAGTATCTTTTGTCGCAAGGGGCTATTTGCCAAGGTATTACACTCTTATTGATAGCGTATTCGTAACATACCATATATTCATCCCAAAGATTATTTTCGTCCCAATCTGCAGCTTTATGTTTCCAATTTTTTGATGGGTCATCAATACGTTCCTGCAATTTTTCCTGTTGTCTTTCAGATGAAATATGCATATAGAATTTTAGTACTTTAGTACCATTATCAAATTCCAATAATTCTTCAAATGCATTAATAGATTTCATCCTTTTCTCTACTCTATCTTCTGTGATCCATTTATGCACTCGCTGTATTAGGATATCTTCATAATGAGATCTGTTAAAAATCATAATATTACCTTTTCTGGGTGCTTTCTGATGCACCCTCCAGAGAAAATCATGAGCGAATTCCTCTTCTGTCGGCTTTTTAAAAGCAAATGCATCTATACCCGAAGGATTACAATCTGCAAAAACAGTTTTTATAGTTCCATCTTTTCCACTAGCATCCATTCCTTGCAAAATTACCAATAAACTTTGTTTGCCTTCTGCATAAAGTTTATGTTGTAATTCTCCGATTTTGAGCACCAATTCCTCAGTTTTTTGAAGAATTTTTTCCTTACTTTTATCTTCCGGGCCTTCAGTAGATATTTTTGACAATTTGATAGCCATATTTATGCAATATTTTAGAATTTAAATAATTTACTTTAGTTTGGTTCTTTTTACAAGATAATTTTGCAATATCGGCACAAAACCTTCATTTATATCGGCTTCAATAAATTCGATTTTAAATTGCAGACATTTCAATTTAAGTTCATTTTGATAAGAAGTAACTTTTTCAATATAAAGATCTTTTACTTGATGATGCTGCAGTTTGACTTCTTCCCCTGATTCCATATCAATAAAAAGATAAGGGCGGTTTTCGTATTCAAAATCCAATTCATGCTTTTTATCAGTAACGTGAAATAAAATCACCTCGTGTTTTGCATATTTTAAATGCTGTAATGCTGAAAAAAGTTCGTCATTTCTCTCTGTACTATCAAACATGTCACTGAAAATCACTACTAATGATCTGCGGTGTATACTATCTGCCAGCTGATGTAAAGCTTTGGCTGTGGCGGTTTGTTTTTTAGTTTGGGTATCTTTAATTAATGTATCAAGATATGTAAGCAATAATCGATAATGCGATGTTGATGATCTGCATTTCGTATGTATCTTAACATCATCATCAAAAATACTTAAACCAAAAGCATCCCTCTGTTTTTTTAGCAGGTTCATAATTGATGCCGCAGCTAATGAAGAAAACTGAAGTTTATTCAAACCGTTTCCTTCTACTTTTTCTGGAAAATACATCGAAGATGACGTGTCTATGATTATCTGGCATCTGAGATTGGTTTCTTCTTCAAACCTCTTCGAAAACATTTTATCTGATCGGGCAAACACTTTCCAATCTATATCCTTGGTAGATTCACCAACATTATAAATCCTATGTTCTGCAAATTCAACTGAAAATCCATGAAACGGGCTTTTGTGTAGCCCAATAATAAATCCTTCTACTACTTGTTTGGCAAGAAGCTCTATATTTTCTATTTGCCTAACATCAAAATTATCGAAAAAACTCATAAAACAATTTTACTATCCATTATAAATGAATACATGGTACAAAAAGTTGGGTTGATTGCCTAATCTTTTATTTTTGAATACCCTTTTGCATCATCGTCTCCCCTTCGGTCAGCCGCACCATGTAATTTGCCAGAGGAAGTCACTACAATGGCTTCTACCCTTCCGATCTGATCCCTTTCTTTGAAAGTATGGCCGATACTCTGCAACATTTTTCTGTTCTGTGTGGAGATTGCATCGCTTTCAATGGAAATAACATCCGGTAGCCACTGATGATGAAACCTTGGGGATTGTACAGCTTTATCAACATCCATACCAAAATCCAATACATTCAAGATAGTTTGGAAAACCGAAGTGATAATAGTTGAACCTCCAGGTGTTCCTACTACCATTTTTAGTTTTCCGTCTTTTTCTATGATAGTTGGGGTCATGGAAGATAACATTCTTTTATTTGGCTCAATTTTATTAGCTTCGGCACCTATAAGTCCATACATGTTAGGTGAACCTGGCTTAACTGAAAAATCATCCATTTCATTATTAAGTAAAAAGCCCGCTCCTCTCACTACAGTGTAAGAGCCATATCCGCCATTAAGCGTCGTTGTAACCGACACAGCATTTCTCTCGTTGTCAACAATACTTATATGTGTAGTTTCAGTACTTTCAAATGTGCCATGAGAAATAACATCACTTTTCCCGGCCTGTCGGGGATTAAAACTCTTCATTCTTTTAGAAATATAATTACTATCAGTCAACTGTTTGTTGGGCACTTTATAAAAGTCAGGATCACCCATAAATTTTGATCGATCAGCATAAGCACGTCGCTCGGCTTCTACCATGACGTGTACTGAAGCAGCACTCTGGAATTTCATCTCTGATAGATTGTATGGCTCTACCATTTCTAAAAGCTGAATCAATACTATTCCACCACTGGAAGGGGGCGGCATCGAAATGATTTTATTCCCCCTGTACATAGTTGTGACTGGTGCCCTCCAGACAGATTGATAGTTTTTTAAATCCTGTAAGTTTATAATCCCGCCCCCATCTTTCATTTCCTTAACGATAAGATTGGCTACACTTCCTTCATAAAATCCTGCCCTGCCAAAATCTCTGATTGCCTCTAAAGTGGATGCTAAATCTTTCTGTACCAATAAATCACCTTCTTTCCATTTTTCTTTTTCAAAAACTGTACGGGCCAGATTATATTTTTTAAAGAGTGCTTGGTCGCTATTCAGATCATCAGCCTCAAGCTGAGTAATTTTATAGCCTTTTGCTGCAAGATTGACGGCAGGCTGAACAAGTTTTTTCCAATCTTTTAATTTGCTGTATTTTTCAAATGCTTTCACCATTCCATCTACCGAACCCGGAACACCTGCGGCAAGATGTCCAAACAAACTCTTTTCAGCGATAGGGTTACCGGCACTATCCAAGTACATATCTGTGGTTGCTGCCGAACTTGCCTTTTCTCTATAATCTAAGGCACTTATCTCTCCATTATTTGCACGATACAACATAAAGCCACCACCACCTATGTTTCCTGCATTAGTGTAGCATACGGCAAGAGCCAGTTGTACTGCTATAACGGCATCAACAGCATTACCGCCTTGCTTTATTACCTCAAGCCCGATACTTGTGGCAAGTGGATGTGCCGAGACTACTAAGGCACTATCGCTTATTACTGATTTTGTAATATCATAGAGCTGCAATTTTTTATCTGATTGCGTACAAGATAATATATTCAGTATTAAAAATATTAGTAATATGTTATTAGATATAAAATGAATTGATTTATTTTGCATATTAAAAGGTTTCAAGGCGAAAGATATAATATTTTAAATAATGGTTCGTTATTAAGATCGACAAATTTAATATAAGCATAAACTGACTGGATTTAAACATTAAATGGAATTATTTTCAAAAAATAGATGAAGAGATTTTTTAGCATATTAGTTGGTTTATTTTTATTTACACTTTGTGCAGAATGTCAAAAATTTGTAAATGAATTTTTAAATATTGGAGTAAGTGCCAGAGCTCATGGTATGTCCGGGGCAGTAGTTGCAAGTTCAAATGACGGAACTGCGGCTTATTGGAATACCGCAGGCCTTACAGGAGTTGAAAACCCACTTTCTTTAAATGTAATGCATGCTAAATGGTTTGGTGGAATTGCAAATTATGACTATTTTTCAATTGCTCGCAAATTAGGTACAAGTAATACATCTGTTGCTGCTTTTTCATTTATTCGATTGGGTGTAGATAATATCCCTAATACGCTCAACCTTATAGGTCCTGATGGTACTGTTGATTATAATCGAATAACTAATTTTTCTGCTTCAGATTATGCTGGTATATTTTCCTACGCCCGCACTATTGATAGAGATGACAGACTTTCTGTGGGTGGTAATATTAAAATTGTTCACAGATCTATAGGGTCATTTGGTAAAGCGTGGGGTTTTGGCGCTGATTTAGGCATCAAATGGAAAGGTGATAATTTTTCTTTTGGCGCTATGGGTCGTGATATTACTACTACTTTTAATGCGTGGTCTTTTAACCTTACGGAAGATGAAAAAAAAGTATTCAAGAGTACTAACAATGATATACCAATTAGTAGTACAGAAATAACCCTCCCTCGTGTGGTTTTAGGAGCTGCAAACCACGGAATATCAGGAAACTTCAGTTATCTTGTTGAATTAGATATGAATATTTCCACTTATGGTACAAAATCAGGTTTGTTATCCGGCAAAAATATCAGTTTAGATCCAAGTTTGGGAATTGAAGCCGGGTATTTGCAAAAAGTATTTCTTAGGGCAGGTTTAGGAAATATTCAAAGTGTGATAAATCCTGTTAATTCTGCTGAGAGAAGCCTTGAATTTCAACCCAATGTAGGACTAGGCTTAAAATTAGGTAGATTAAAAGTAGATTATGCCTTGGCTAATATTGGAAATATGAGCGGTATTTTAGCATCACATATTTTTTCTCTTGGTCTTGATTTTGCTCCCAGAAGGTAAAGCCCAATTAGTTCAATATTTGTTGGACATGCAGGTTACATACTTAAAACCATTACGGTCAGTCTTGATATACAAATAAGATCAGTATTATCATCAAAGATCTCAGTCTGCCAGATGTGTAGTTTTTTTCCCACTTTAATTGGTTTAGTTCTGCCGTACACAAATCCTTCTTTAACAGATTTTAAATGATTTGCATTAACTTCAATTCCAACGACACTTTTCTTTGGGTCACCCAATATCATCCAGCTAGCCATGCTTCCAATAGATTCTGACAAAACAACCGAAGCACCACCATGAAGTAATCCTAGGGGTTGGAAAGTTCTTTGATCCACCGGCATTCTTGCTATAATATAATCCTCCCCTATTTCGGTAAACTCAATTCCCAAATTTGAAACAAGCGTATTTTTATTAAAATTATTTAAGGCATCTAGACCAGGATTCACTTTCCAAATCATAATTTATTCTACTTTTGTCTTTCAGAGCATTCAAATAAAGGCTCAAAGTTAATCAATACATGACAGTTACAGCCAAATTCCAAGATAAAATCAGGATTCAATGGTACATCTTTATTATAGGACTGATACTTTTTATTGTAAAGATTATTGCTTTCTTAATGACAAATTCTGTAGGTATTTTATCAGATGCTCTTGAAAGTACAGTTAATGTTATTACAGGTTTTATCACGCTTAAAAGCCTTCATTGGGCATCTAAACCACAAGATGAAGACCACCCTTATGGTCATGGTAAAATTGAACTTATCACTGCTTCATTAGAAGGTATATTAATCGGTGTTGCTGGAACGCTAATAATTATAGAAGCCTTACAGCGTCTCGGGACTCCTACAGAAATAATAGCAATAGATTTGGGCATTGTTCTTTTGTTAGTTACTGCCATTATTAATTACCTGATGGGAAGATACAGTATTTATCAAGGTAAAAAAAATAAATCTGTTAGCCTTACCACCGGAGGCAAGCACCTTATCTCAGATGCTTACACTACTATTGCTCTGGTGAGTGGCCTAATAATTTTTTATTTTACGGGTTTTAGTTGGGTAGATAGTTTACTTGGTGTTATTTTTGGAATATTTATCTTATACACCGCATATGGTGTTCTTAAGGAAACTGTTACAGGTTTGCTGGATGAAGCAGATGTTAATACTCTCCATTTACTTGCGGCACAGATTATAAGCAAACGAAATGCTTGTTGGGTCAATATTCACAAACTTACATATCTTAAATTTGGTCACATATCACACGTAGACCTTCATCTGACATTACCTTGGTATTACGATGTAAGACAATCTACCGAAGAAATCACTCAGCTAAAAAAAATTATTCGGATAAATTTACCGGAAGATTTGGTAGAAATTTCAGTTCAGAGTGAACCGTGTATCACAAATATGTGTTCGCAATGTGATTTGGATTGCTCCTACAGAAAATATAATTTTATGGATTATAACCAATGGACAACTGAAAAAATCACAGGAAAAAATAAATTTACTTACGAATAATTAAATTTTTAGAAATAAGTTATGCATGATATAGAGCCTTGGTGGGGATGGAGAGAAGAATATACCTCCGAAAATGATCAAAATTCTCCATTTTACGGAAAGTCTTATGATGAATTTAATTTTACTAATCAGATATATAATTATTACATTCATCCACAATGGGATTTTTTTGGCTCAGACACCATGTATTGCAAAATATTATTTGTAGATTACAAAAGAAACTATGCATTTATCGAGTTGATTGGCGAATGGAATGATTGTATTACTAATGATATAATGTTTCTAAAGAGAGATGTTGCGGATTTATTTATAAAAAAGGATATTTATAAATTTGTAATTTTTTGTGATAATGTTTTGAACTATCATGGAGATGATGACTCATACTTTGAAGAATGGTATGATGATATCAAAGAAGGTAATGGATGGATTTGTTTGGTAAACTCTTTTGACCATGTAATCAATGAAATGAACAAATACAGGTTGAATTATTTTATGGAATACGGACCACGGTATAATGACATGAATTGGAGAACCCAAAAGCCTGCATTTATAGTGCAAGAAATTGAAGAATGTATGAACAATCAACAAAAGTATATTTTATGAACGCTCACAAATCAGGATTTGTAAACATAGTAGGAAATCCTAATGTAGGGAAATCCACACTCATGAACGCTCTTGTGGGGGAAAAAATGTCAATTATTACTTCAAAACCGCAGACAACAAGACACCGGATTTTAGGATTGCTCAACGATGATCATTATCAGATCGTGTTTTCAGATACTCCGGGTATTATTGATAAACCATTATATGGTATGCAAAGTGCCATGAATAAGTTTGCTTGGTCATCTTTTGAAGATGCAGATGTCGTTTTGTTTGTGACTGATATTTTTGAAAAATATTCAGGAGATGAAAATATCATTAAAGTATTAAATGAAACTGGAAAACCTAAATACCTAATAATTAATAAAATAGATCTTGATAATGCTAATATTGTAGAAACACTAGCCACGGAGTGGTTGCAACGGGTTACCTTTGATCAAGTATTTTTTATTTCTGCATCTGAAAAAACAAATACCCAAACTTTGTTTGATAAAATACTGGACAACCTACCTGAAGGCCCTCCATACTATCCTAAAGATGAATTATCAGACAAATCCGAAAGGTTTTTTGCCTCCGAGATAATTCGGGAAAAATTATTACTTCAATATAAACAAGAAGTTCCTTATTCATGCGAAGTTTCTATAAGTAGATTTAAAGAAGAAGAAAAGAACGGTGCACCCATGCTTCTTATCTATGCCGATATATATGTTGATAGAAAAACACAAAAGCCGATCATTATCGGTAAAGGCGGAGAAGCAATTAAAAAACTGGGTATAGCCGCCAGAATCGAACTTGAAACCTTTTTTGGTAAGCATACTTACCTTGATCTTAATGTAAAAATAAAAGAAAATTGGCGGAATGACGAACGCATGCTCAAACATTTTGGGTACCAAGAATAATAATCAATAGTAATTTCTTTTGTTGATTAGGTAAAATTAATAAGAAAATAAAGTAATTTTAGTGAATATTATTGGTGTTTATAATTATTTCTTTTACCTTAGTGTCTCATAAAATTAAAATGTTATGTCAAAATATAGAGTAAAACCCACCCCAAAAAAACAGGCACTTTCTGTCCAGGATATAAAGGATGAAAAAAAATTTATGAAAGTTGCCATAATTGTTACTATAGCCGTTATCGGTATTATTTATCTGGTATTTACTTTTTTATAAATTTAACATTCTCTTCTTTCTATTTTGAAAGTAAAACTGTTTAACAGATTATTTAGTTGATTATATATTACAAACTGTTTTCAGCAGTAGTTTTTTATTTTTTTGTTGAGTCTATTATTTTTTCTCAGGAGACATGGTCAGTGATTCTTCCTACCATTGGTACTTTTTCATCTCCAAGAGTTAGCGATTTGAATAATGATGGTATTAAAGATATCATTCTCGGAGGCGGTAGATTAGAATTTCAACAATGTGATACAGCCATGTTCGCTCTTGATGGAAGTAGTGGAAAATTACTTTGGAAAGTTCAGGCGACAGATCAAATTTTTGGTTCAGCTTCTTTTTTTGATATTTCATCTGATGGTATTGAAGATATTTTTCTCAATGGGAGGTCTTCCGAACTAAAAGCTATAAATGGTAAAACCGGCAATGTAATTTGGGCTTTTGATACACTTTTATACCGTAATAAAAAATGGTTTAATTTTTACAACCCTCAGTTTATTCATGATGTAGATAATGATGGATACAAAGATATCTTGATTTCAAATGGTGGCGACATATGGGTACCTCCTTACAACCCACTCCGCGCAACTGGAAGATTAGTCATACTTTCTTCTAAGACTGGTAGGTTGTTGGCGGATGCAGAAATGCCAGATAAAAGAGAGATTTATATGTCTATAAGTGTTGACTTTAACGATATTGAACCTCTTAAATCAAAAATAATTTATGGTACAGGAGGTGAAACAATCAGAGGTAATTTGTACGTAGGAACCGTTGAAATGATTTTAAAAGGAGATTTATCTACTTCTACACTCATTGACTCCAGCCAAACCAAGGGATTTATTTCCCCGCCTGCGTGGGTAGATATAAATGAAGATAAACAAAGGGATATTATAGTAGCCTCTGTCGATGGGAGGCTTATGGCCTATGATGGTAGAACGAACCACAAATTATGGGAACAAAAATTATTGGGTACTGAAGCATATAGTTCGATGGGTGTTGGATATTTTAATATTGATAGCATTCCCGATTTTTTTGTCACCTTTGCACAAGGCGTTTGGCCCGATTTAAGCTGGACAAGACAAGCAATGATAAATGGTAAAAATGGACAAGTTGAATACCGAGATTCATTGGGTTACTACCAGACTTCAAGTCCTATCGTTGCTGATCTGACTGGTGATGGTATAGAAGAAGTTATATTAAGCGTAGATTATCAGGTATTGGACGATTATAGTTACCCCCAATGTTCGGACAGTTTAATCTTAATTTATAATAAATATATTATTATTTATTTTTATATGTTTCTTTTCTTTTTTTGTTACTTTTTTTCTTTTCTTTGTTAACAAAACAAAGATATGTGGATAACTCTTAGCATGCCTTATTTTGCTCATTT
>JAYTNJ010000269.1:0-4781 GCA_043748345.1 Saprospiraceae bacterium | reverse complement strand
TCAATTTGTCCATATTTTTGAATGATATCATTTTTGGCCTTTTCGACGGATTCTTTATTGGTAACATCAAATGATAAAACCATATGTTTTTCAGGATTACCAAAATAATCTGCATTCATTTTTATGTCACAAGCCACCACAGAGGCTCCTGCTAACTGCAATGCATGACTGTGATTTTTGCCAATCAATCCATTAGCTCCCGTGACTATGGCAACCTTCCCTTCTAAAGAAAATATATCGGAAATATTTTTCAAATTCATGCTTTTAATGGTCTGAATACAACATCCATTGGTTTTCCAATCAAATGGGTGGCCACATCTCCGTTTTTTATAATGTCAGCCAGTTTGGGAAAGACATGTTCATACACTTCTAATGTGTAATCAACGTCTTCAGCTGTAAAGGCATACGTCATATTATGAAACTTACTCCAAAGTATCCCGCATTTGAGAAGCTCTTGTTGTATGTATGCATAAATACTTAATGGATTTGAGATTGTGGCTTTAAGACTTAGTATAGTACGGCATGGAAATCCACCGCAAACCATGTATTCCGTCAAATTATGTTTTTCGATCAAACTATTCAACCCGTCTTTTAATCTACTTCCTATTTTATCCAGATATTCAGGTACTTTTTTGTCTTTCAATTCATGTATCGTAGCTATGGCTGCGGCTATCGACAATGCTTCGCCGCCGAATGTGGTAAAGAAAAATACATCCTTTTCAAACCATTGCATTACGTCAGACCTTCCTGTGAGAAAAGCTATGGGCATACCGTTGGCTACAGCTTTAGAATATACTGCGAGGTCTGGGATTACACCAAAATAAGTCTGTGCACCACCCAAAGCGATTCTGAATCCTGACCACATTTCATCAAAAATAAGCAGCGTGCCATTTTCTTGACACATTTGCTGTAATGCTTCTAAGTAACCTACAGCCGGAGCTTCGAAAATAAATGGTTCAAGTATCACAGCGGCCACATTTTCATCCAGCTTTGATCTGAAATCCTCCAAATCATTATATTTAAAAGATATTGTGAGTGCCGAGGACACTTCCGGGATGCCGTAATTTCTTGTAGTTGTGCCGATGTACCAGTCATGCCATCCATGATATCCGCAGCACAATACTTTATCTCTTCCTGTAAATGCTCTGGCCACTCTTATGGCCGCCGTACATACATCTGCTCCACTTTTACTTATTCTGACACTTTCTGCGTTGGGTATAATTTCATGCAAAAGTGAGCAGATTTCAAATTCGAGCCGATGCATAAGCGAAAAAGTGATACCTTTTTTCAATTGCGCAATGATAGCATTATCTACCACTTCATATCCGTATCCCAATGATATTGGACCAATAGCCGCATAATAATCCATATACTCATTACCATCCACATCCGTAATCCTATTTCCTTTGGCTGATTCTACAAATACTGGACACACTCCTTCACTAAACTGACCAGGAGCTTTTGCCAATGTCTGGGATACTGGATGCATGATTTGCCTAGCATGGCGAAGCATCTCAATGGAGTTTAAAATCTTAGGATAATTTTCGTTAAATTGTATGGTATTGGGCATTTGCTTTTTGGCTTGCGTAAGTGATTAATATTTTTTCTGCCATCTGTCTTCCGGTAAAACCTTCATATTCCAAGACATCGTCCAGTAATGCCGGCCTAAACCATTTGTCCATCATTGCGAAGGGAAGCACAGAAGCGGTCAATTGATTTTCCAGCAATATCTCTGCTATGATAGAATACAACCCACCCGTTTTGAAATGATCTTCTACCGTGACTAAAAGCGTACCTGATATGGCCATTTCTTTTATTATTGATTCATCGATAGGTTTTAATGAACGCATATTTATCAATCCTACTGAAAACCCTTTTCTTTGTAGTATTTCTTTTGCTTTCATAGCCTCAGTAAATAAGAAGCCATACACCAGAATATTTATATCAAGGCCGATAGAAATGATTTCAGCCTTCCCTTTCTTAAATGGCGCATGGTTATAACCTGTTTTTTTAGTGACCAATCTAATGTATGATGGTTTGTCTGACATCCATATGTCTTTAAGCATCATAGCCATATCTTCCTCGCCTGCGGGACAAAAAACTTCCATATTAGGAATACCTCTCATGAGGCTTACATCTTCGAGTGCTTGGTGGGTGGGTCCATTGGCATCAGATAAGAAACCAGGTATGAATCCACTCAATTTAACAGGTAATCCGGGAATGCCTACATCCGTCCTGATGAACTCATAGGCCCTCAATAATAAAAATGTGGTCAATGCATGACATATAGGAATTCTCCCTTTTAAAGCCAATCCAGCCGCCATACCTATCATAGTTTGTTCGGTAATGCCGGTATCAATGAATCGATTTCCCAACAAGGATGGGAGTTCTCTCACTACAGCACGATTTTCTGCAGTCAATACTACAAATCGATCGTCATTTATAGCCAATTCTTTCAGTGTCTCTTGATAATCCATTATCTTACTGTTAAAGTTTCTGATTCTAATTGTGCGGATTGAAAACCATCCACTTCTCGATGAAGAGCGGCGATTTCTGTATGATTGAAATTAACAAACCATCTGTCTGCTCTTTTTTCTATGCTTGGGAGACCTTTTCCACGTATGGTATCGCAGATGATGACATTGGGTTTAGCTTCTGTAAAAGGCAAGCCTGTAAATGCAGCATCCATAGCTTGAAAGTCATGACCATCTATACGTCTCACTGCACACCCGAATGCTTCAAATTTGTCAACCAATGGTTCGAGCGGTATAAGATCTTCTGTTGCAACATTTGCTTGAAAAGCATTTCTGTCTACGACCAATGTGAAGGTATTCATTTTGTAAGCTGCTGCCACCAATATTGTTTCCCACACAGATCCCTCGTTCAGTTCGCCATCTCCTGTAATGACAAGTACCTTATTTTTTGTATTTTTTATTCTAAAATCCAGAGCAATTCCCAATCCTACCGCTGGCAAATGTCCCAATGATCCACTATGAAACTCTACTCCGGGAATATGTCTATTAGGGTGCCAGTAAATGTGATCTTTTGTGGATAGATGATTTTTGAGTCTGTCAGGAGATATCCAACCCAATTCGGCAAAAGTGCCATACATCGCAGGAACATCATGACCTTTGGATAGTAGAAGATAATCTCTTTCATCGCTTTGCAGCATATCCTTATTGATATTTAGGAAATCATTGTACAAATACACGAGGACATCTGCGCACGATAATGAAGCACCGATAAAACATCCTCCATCTGTGCTCATATCGATGATGTGGTGTCTGACCTTTTGTGCCACGGATTTTAAGGCTATTTCCCTTTCTGAAGTCATATAATTTTACATTAAAATTTTCGTTTGCGATGACTCTATCGTTTTAAGTTCGTCCAGATGATGTCTGTACCAATTTACACCGGCATATTTTTTATTCATTTCAAATATGTCTATTCTATTTTCAAGCAATTTCAATATCTGATCTAAACTGAAATCACAGTCATAAGGGTAAAGTGCTTCGAAAATAGCTTTGATACAATTATAATCTTCTCCATAATCGAGGGTCAATCGGTGGCTCATAGCATAATCTAAACCCTTCTCCCAAGTTACATTCCCGATACTGAATAGAGAAGGGTTTTCCCAGATGTACGGGGTAGTGTGTTCTCGCTCGAATGCTGCATTTGCTTCCATCCATGCTTTTTCCAAAGCTGTAATAGTCATTATTTCGACATCATTTCCGTCAGGATATGTTGGTGGGTGCAGATTACTCACATAATCTAATTTATGATCCAAAAAATATCGAATGACCTTATCCACAATTCGATGATCGATGAGCGGACAATCTGAAGGAATCTTAATTATAATATCAGCATTATACTTTGAAGCAACCTGATAGTGTCTGTCGAGGAGGTCGTGCTCATGACCACAATAATATTCCCAACCAGCATTTTCGCAAGCATTAACTATGATATCATCTTCTGAAGCATCAGTAGTAGCAATTACTATTGTTCCTACCAGCATGGATTTTTCTAATCTTTCTATCATTCTGTAAAGGGTGGTCTGCCCTAATACCGGCATCAAAATTTTACCAGGTAGACGACTTGAGCCACATCTAGCTTGTACGATTGTTACTATCTTAGTCATAAGCAAATTCAGGACTATTATTTTGGTACACAGTATTTGTAGCCTTGTGCTTCAATAATTCTGATATATTTCCATCGTATTTTAATAATTTATGACCAATATCAGCGATAGATTTAGCAGAGATACCTCCATTTTGTATTGGCATGCGTTCTTGAAGTATTTCAAGTGGAAAATAAGAATGCACTTTTTTACCAAGTGCCATACCTAGGTAAACGACCGATGAGTACTGAGTTATGAGTTCATAACAATTGGCTATCATATGATCAGTATTACCTGTGGTAAAAATAATAGCATCCATCCCAAATACTTCTTGTATTTCACGTTCTGCTCTATCCTTTCTTTCATTAGGATGAAGTTTGAAAATAACTTTTCTTGATCCTGTGATAGCTTTGCATTTGTTCAGAAATTTATTTCTATTATCTTTTTTGCCTACTTCTCTCAAATCGGAAGTACAAACGAGTACAAAATCACTATAAGGACAATCATTTATCATTAATGAGGTAGCATTGTCAAAATTTGGGATGCCTGTTACTATTATTTTTTTTCGATCAGTGCCATTTTTTGTAAAAAAATCAGCATATCCTGCGGATGCAACACAATAGATATCACAGATATTGGAGCAGCCATTGAGGGAAGTGTCACC
>JAYTNJ010000268.1:0-15746 GCA_043748345.1 Saprospiraceae bacterium | reverse complement strand
CAAAGATAAGATCTTCCAACCTTTCTTCACTACCAAGCCCACAGGCCAAGGAACCGGATTAGGATTATCTTTGGCGTATGATATGGTGAAGGCGCATGGTGGGGAGTTGAAGGTGGAAACGAAAGAGGGAGAAGGAAGTGAGTTCACTTTACTATTACCAACAAACTAAATTTAAAATCATGAAGTTAATTCATTTATTTATTACGTTTGTTATTTGTATTGTATCTTCCTGCAACAACAAGCAGGAAAATCAAGTCAGCAAAACAGCAGCAATCGCAAAGCAAGATACCCTTGACTCATTACCAGTAACTGTTATTTCCAACTTGCCTGACAGCCTACAACCCAAAATCATTTATTTGGATAAAATGCCTGCAGCCAAAATGATTAAGGCAGGTGTGGCAGAAACCAAACCCCTTGCGGTTTTACAAAACGAAAAAGGCGAACCCATTTTAGACCCCGAAGGCAATCCTTTTATGATGGGTGATGGAGGCAATTCCAATTTTACCAATTTTACTACTGATAACGGGCTTGGCCTGGATGCCATAATTAGTTCGGAAATGGACGCTGCGGGCAACCTTTGGTTCGGCACTTTTGGCCTGGGCGTATCAAAATATGACGGTAAATCCTTTACCAGTTTTACGACCGCTCAGGGGCTTGCACATAATATAGTGAGGAGCATCACCGAAGATAAAACCGGAAATCTTTGGTTCGCAACTGATAGAGGGGTATCAAAATATGACGGCAAATCCTTTACCAGTTTTACGACCGCTCAGGGACTTGCACATAATCGTGTTAGGGGCATCGCCGAAGATAAAACCGGAAACCTTTGGTTCGGCTCTGATGGCGGAGGGGTATCAAAATATGACGGCAAATCCTTTACCAGTTTTACGACCGCTCAGGGGCTTGCGCATAATGAAGCTAGGTGCATCACCGAAGATAAAACCGGAAACCTGTGGTTCGGTACCTTGGGCGGAGGGGTATCAAAATATGACGGCAAATCCTTTACCAATTTTACGACCGCTCAAGGGCTTGTATATAATGAAGTTTTAAGCATCACCGAAGATAAAACCGGAAACCTTTGGTTTGGCACTGAAGGCGCAGGGGTATCAAAATATGACGGCAAATCTTTTACCAATTTTACGACCGCTCAGGGGCTTGCACATAATGAAGTTAGGAGCATCACCGAAGATAAAGCCGGAAACCTTTGGTTCCCCACTTTTGGCGGAGGCATATCAAAATATAAAGACAAATCCTTTACCAATTTTACAACCGCTCACGGGCTTACACATAATGTAGTTAGGAGCATCGCCGAAGATAAAACCGGAAATCTTTGGTTCGCCACTTTTGGTAGAGGGGTATCAAAATATGACGGCAAATCCTTTACCAATTTTACGACCGCTCAGGGGCTTGCACATAATTTTGTTTGGTGCATCACCGAAGATAAAACCGGCAACCTTTGGTTCGGCACTGATGGCGGAGGGGTATCAAAATATGACGGCAAATACTTTACCAGTTTTACGACCGCTCAGGGGCTTCCACATAATATTGTTTTAAGCGTCACCGAAGATAAAACCGGCAACCTTTGGTTCGGCACCTTGGGCGGAGGGGTATCAAAATATGATGGCAAATCCTTTACCAATTTTACGACCGCTCAGGGGCTTGCATATCATGAAGTTTTAAGTATCACCGAAGATAAAACCGGAAACCTTTGGTTCGGCACCTTAGGCGGTGGGGTATCAAAATATGACGGTAAATCCTTTACCAATTTTACGACCGCTCAGGGGCTTGCACATAATTTAGTTAAAAGCATCACCGAAGATAAAACCGGAAACCTTTGGTTCGGCACAGACGAGGGACTTAGTGTGATGGGAGCGAAGGAACTTCAAAAGTCACAGGAAAAATATGATAAAGGCAAGAAAAATGATCTTATTTCTTTAACTGTTTTTAAGAATTTTAATATTGCGGATGGTTTGCCCAATAATTTTGTAACACAAGTAATACAAATGCCCAACGGCAAAATGGCTGTGGGTACATTCATGGGCATCACCCTCTTTAACCTTTCTGAGGATGGCACCAAACTTACCGATATAGATGTATTTAACACCAATACCGGCTATCCGGCAAAGAACATGAATTTCGGGCAGAACGCTATGAATTTAGATAGCAAAGGGAATATTTGGGCTGGAACAGGTTCAGAAAAAACAGCTTTGGTACGGTTTGATTATGCGGCTTTGCAGAAGAATACAGAGACACCAGCTTTGGTTATACAATCTATAAAAGTGAAGGATGAAAATATTTGTTGGTACAATCTTCTAACCAAGGGTGTAAGAGAAAATCTTGAAGACAGTGCATTAGCTTTATTGCAGGAATTTTTTGCTTATGGGAAAACGCTGTCTATAGCAGAAAATGAGGCTATCCTAAAACGTTTTGGCAATATTCAATTTGACAGCATCACCAAATTTTATCCGCTGCCTCAAAATTTAGTATTACCCTATGAACATAACCAAATAGCCTTAGAGTTTGCTGCTATTGAAACAGACGGACCCTTTTTGGTAAAGTATCAATACATGCTGGAAGGGTACGACAAAGACTGGAGTCCTATAACGGATAAGAGCAATGCAAATTTTGGTAATATCAACGAAGGAACCTACACCTTTAAACTCAAAGCACAGGGAGCCAATGGGGTTTGGACGGAGCCAATAACATATACCTTTAAAGTATTACCGCCATGGTACCGCACCTGGTGGGCGTATTTGATTTACGCCTTGCTGTTTTTACTGGCATTAAGAATATTCAGCAAATGGAGAGAAAGAAAATTGCGGCATGAAAAAGAAGTACTTGAAATAAAGGTAAATCACCGAACCGAGCAATTGAATAAGTCTCTTCAAACGCTAAAATCCACCCAAGCTCAACTCATCCAATCCGAAAAAATGGCATCGCTCGGAGAACTTACCGCAGGCATAGCCCACGAGATTCAAAACCCGTTGAATTTTGTAAATAATTTTTCGGAATTGAGCGTGGATCTTGCAAAAGAACTGAAAGAAGAAGCTGAGAAACCAGAAATTGACAAAGAGCTTATCATTGATTTAGCAACAGATATAAGTCAAAACCAGGAAAAGATCAACCACCATGGCAAACGAGCCAGCAGCATCGTAAAAGGTATGCTCGAACACTCCCGCAAGAGCTCGGGCAAAAAAGAACCGACAGATATCAATGCTCTTGCTGATGAATACCTAAAGCTGGCATATCAAAGTCTGCGTGCCAAAGACAAAGATTTTAATGCAACATTAGAAACAAACTTTGACCCATCACTTCCCAAAATAAACGTGGTATCTCAGGACATCGGAAGAGTGTTATTAAATCTCATCACGAACGCTTTCTACGCCGTAAATGAAAGAAGCAAAAACGCTGAGCGGGCAGACTCCCCTTTAGGGGTCGGCCTGCCTGCTTCGAAGCAAGCAGGGGGTAAGGATGGCAAAAAGTTAGAATCCGACTATATCCCTACCGTAACCATAACCACCCAACTAAGAGCTAACACCCAACTGCTAATAGCTGTAAAAGACAACGGCCCCGGCATCCCTGACGCCATCAAAGACAAAATCTTCCAGCCCTTCTTCACTACTAAACCGACAGGACAGGGTACAGGTTTAGGATTATCTTTGGCATATGACATTGTGAAGGCACATGGTGGGGAGATGAAGGTAGAGAGTAAGGAAGCGGAAGGAAGTGAGTTTGTGATTGTTTTGTCCTTGTAATGTCAAAACCTTGCATGTCATATGGGTCGTACCTACGGCACTCATTGGTACTGTGTTTTATTTACCACGGATTTCAATCCGTGGTTACAAGATTTTATCTAGCCTACGGCTTTAAAGTACTAAAAAGATGCGTAGCATCGACCGATGTAGAAACAACGGATTTTAACCCCGTAGGATTCTTTTTCCAACCGGGTTAATCAGTTGAGATAAAAAAAATGTATAACTTTGAGAGCCGTAGGCTTGACACATATAAAACAATAAAGGAAAATATGGCCAACAATTACCATCAAGTATATTTTCAAACCGTTTTTGCGGTCAAATTTCGAAATGCTGTTCTGGATCCAAAATGGAGAAAACAAGTTACCAGTATTTTATAAATTTATTCACCTTAAAAAATTAAATCATGAAATTCTTAGTTGTTGATGACGAAAAAGACGTCGAAATAATGTTTCGGCAAAAACTTAGAAAGGAACTTCGGGATGGTGTGCTTGAAATGGAATTTGCCTTTTCGGGTCTGGAAGCACTTGAAATCCTTCGCAGCCGAAAGCCTCCGAAAGTAATGTATATTTTTTCGGACATTAACATGCCCGGGATGACAGGACTGGACTTGCTGGAAAAAGTAAAAGCCGAATTTCCCGAAATCAGTGTTAGCATGATTTCAGCCTATGGTGATAATGAAAATTATGAAAGGGCTAAAAATTCAGGTGCTGAGGGATTTTTTACAAAACCCATAGATTTTGTTTCATTGAAAGTGGAAATCGATAAGATATTAAAATCATAAAATATGGACGTCTATTTTCACACTTGATGGTATTAAGGCTCATAGTGAAGAATTGATTCTAATTCATCCGCCTCGGCCCTTTTAATGAAGTAAATAATCTTTAAAGCCCATGAAAACAATAAGCCTCACTCTTTTTCTGACTGTTATATACATTTTTGCTTTCTCTCAAAACAAAATAATTGACAGCCTTAGTAGGGCTTTTAATCAGCCTGGTACCGACAAAGTAAAATTTCTAATAAGTGAACAGCTGTATGGCCAGTATGAAGAACTGGACAGAGATTCTGCCCTATTCTATGCAGAAAAAGGTTTAACACTGGCAAATAAGAATGGACAAAACTTAGCTATCTCTTATACATTAGCGTCCAAAGGATATCAGTTCACACAGAAAGGCCGCTATGGAGATGCGTTACAATGTCATTTACAGTCCATTGATATATTTAAAAAGTCGGCCAGTGAAGAAGATAGTTGGCTACTTTATTTGTATGACAACCCCGATTCGCTAAAACTCTCGATTTGGTCAAGAACGCATCAATTTATGGCCATTTTGATGTCATATACACAAAATTATGAACAAGCTATATTTCATTTAAAGGAGGTTAAAAAGACTGCCTTCATACATAATAATAAAGCACGATTAGGAACTGCAGATGCTGTATTAGCAAGGGTGTACATTAAGTTGAATAAACTCGATTCTGCGCTGATTTTTGCCATTAATGCGGAGAAACTGAGACTTCAAGCCGGAAATAAAGGTATGCTTTCCACTGTTTATTGGTATCAGGGAGATATTTACTCGCTAAAGGGGAATGCCCGACAAGCTATTCAACAACATAAGATGGGTATTCACTTTGGAAAGGAATTTCAAAATTTAAGTGGCCTGGCCAGAAACTATTTTGCATTAACAAAAATATATTTAACCACCAATGAGAAAGACTCAAGCCTTTATTACGCAAAAAAAAGTCTTGAAACTATAAAAATTCTAAAATCCGCAGCCCAAGAAGACATAGATATGGGCAGGGCCTTTGAGAACCTGTATATGTGTTATCGACAAATAAATCAATTGGACAGTGCCTTCAAATATCAGGGACTTGCATTGGTAGCCAAAGACAGTATTTACCAGGGGAGAATCAATAGCCTGGCAGATTTTCAAAAGCTTTCATTTAACGAGCAAATGCGGTTGCAAGAGCTTGAAAAAGAAAAGGAAAATTATCAGAATCAATTAAAACAATATGCTCTTTTTACCGGATTAGCGGTGTTTTTATTGATTGCCTTGATTTATTATAGCAATAATATAAAACAAAAGAAAGCAAATATTTTGCTCAAGGAACAAAAAGAAAAAGTTGAAAAAACCTTATCACAGCTCAAATCCACCCAGTCACAACTCATCCAATCAGAAAAAATGGCCAGCCTGGGAGAACTCACAGCAGGCATCGCCCATGAAATTCAAAACCCGTTGAACTTCGTCAATAATTTCAGTGAAGTAAGCGTGGATTTAGCCAAAGAACTAAAAGAAGAAGTTGAGAAACCCGAAATTGACAAAGAGTTGATCATTGATTTGGCAACAGATTTAAGCCAAAATCAGGAGAAAATCAACCACCACGGCAAACGAGCATCCGACATTGTCAAAGGTATGCTCGAGCACTCCAGAAAATCCACCGGAGAAAAAGAGTTGACAGACATCAACGCATTATGCGATGAATATCTCAGATTGGCATACCATGGTCTGAGAGCAAAGGACAAATCTTTTAATGCCACGATGGAAACCCATTTTGACCCCAATATGCCGAAGATAGATATCATACCGCAAGACATCGGCAGGGTTTTGCTCAATGTCATCAACAATGCCTGTTATGCTGTCAACGAAAGGAGCAAAAACGCTGAGTGGGCAGACTCCCCTTTAGGCCTGCCTGCCGAACAGGTAGGGGCTGGGGGTAAGGATGGCAAAAAGATGGAATCCAACTATATTCCTACTGTCTCCATCACCACACAACTAATAGCCAACACCCAACTGCTAATAGCTATAAAAGACAACGGCTCCGGCATCCCCGATACCATCAAAGACAAAATCTTTCAGCCTTTCTTTACCACCAAACCCACCGGGCAAGGAACAGGATTAGGGCTTTCTCTCGCTTATGATATTGTGAAAGCGCATGGTGGGGAGTTGAAAGTGCAAACGAAGGAGGGAGAAGGAAGTGAGTTTATTATTCAATTACCCATTAAAAACTAATTAATGAGAAAGACATTCATATTAACCATTGTCTTTGTATTTGATTGCTGTCACGGCTTCGCACAGGTTACCGATATACAAGATAACATTGATAGCTTAAAACATAAATTGGCGATAACCAAAGATGACACTGCCAGGGTGCAATTAATGGTAGGGTTAACCAGGAATTATTGGTTTATTAATCCTGATTCTGCGCAGTATTACGGACAGAAAGCACTGATATCAGCGCGACAAATTAATTTTCCAAAAGGTGAAGCAGGTGCCCTGCATTACCTGGGTTTGACACAGGCAGTATTGGGCAATATTCCCAAGGCACTTGAAATAGCTTTTATAGGTTTAAAAATAGCTGAGAAAAATAACCTGGTTGATTTACACGGCCGCATTCTCAAAGACATCGGTGACTACTACCTGGAGGTTAATGATTTTCCAAACGGACTTAGTTATTCCCGGCAGGCATTAAAGGTTTTGGAATCAGTATATAATTATGGAATCATTGGGAATGTATACAATAATTTAGGTGACTATTATTTAAAGGTAAACCAAATAGATTCCGCAGACTATTATCTCAAGTTAAGCTATAACATAATGAACCAATATGATATCGGTTATTTGAAGTCAAGCACATTGCGAAGACTTGGCATGGTTCAGAAAAAACGGGGTAATATGCTGCCTGCACTAAATTATTTCAGGGAAAGTTTGCAATATGCTTATTTGGAAAACGCTTCAACTAATATCACCGCATCGTGTTATGAAATTGCCAAACTATACCAACCAGTCAACTTCGATTCATGTACATATTATGCCCAAAAAGCAGTTGCGGTTGCCCGCGAGGGGAAATACTATGAAGATATCATAATCGCCAGCACTTTGCTCTCGGAGATTAATGAAAAAGAGAATCCCCGGAAAACGATTGAATACAACAAAATAGCCATTGCAGCCAAAGACAGTTTATATAACCAGGGGCAAGCCAATGCGATAAAAAACCTGACAACCTTTGATGCTCAGGAACGGCAATATGAAATTGAAACGGCAAAGGCATCTTATGAACATCAGGTAAAGCAGTATTCATTTTTGGCCGGATCGGTAGTTTTTTCACTTATCGCCTTTATTTTATACCTCAATTATCAAAAAGAAAAGAAATCAAAGCATTTGTTGCAAAGCAAAAACGAAGAAATACAAACTGCTTTATCTCAGCTCAAATCCACTCAAGCCCAACTCATCCAGTCCGAAAAACTTGCCTCCCTCGGTGAACTCACAGCTGGTATCGCCCATGAGATACAGAATCCGCTAAATTTTGTGAATAATTTTAGTGAAGTAAGCAACGAGCTGATTTCAGAGTTGAAGGTTGAAAGTTTAAAAGTTGAAAGTGAGAGGGATAAAGGGTTAGAAGATGAGTTATTGAACGACATTGCTCAAAACCTTAATAAAATCAACCACCACGGCAAACGGGCATCTGACATCGTCAAGGGAATGCTAGAGCACTCCAGAAAATCCACCGGAGAAAAAGAACAAACTGATATCAATGCTTTATGTGGTGAGTATCTCAGGCTGGCATATCAAAGCATGAAGGCCAAAAATAAGGACTTCTACGCAACCATGGAAACCCATTTGGACACCAATCTACCCAAGATAGACATCATCCCCCAAGACATCGGCAGAGTTTTGCTCAATCTCATCAACAACGCTTTCTACGCCGTAAATGAGCGAAGCAAAAAAGGAGAAATGGGATATGAGCCCAAAGTAAGCATCACCACTCAGCTAACAACAAACAGCCAACTGCAAATAGCCATCAAAGACAACGGCCCGGGCATCCCCGATGCTATCAAAGACAAAATTTTCCAACCCTTCTTCACTACAAAACCAACAGGACAAGGAACTGGACTTGGTTTATCGCTGAGTTATGACATTGTGAAGGCGCATGGCGGGGAGATAAAAGTGAAATCTAAAGTAGGCGAAGGCTTGCCTGCCGGCGATGCAGGAACGGAGTTTATTATTCAATTACCAGTTTAAATGAGCTAAATGAAACAATTAAGAATTATTTTAAAAATTGCAGCGATAGTAATAGTTTGTTTAATCAGTAACCAGGTGCAGAGCCAGCAATCCAAGGTGGACTCAATCATAACTTTACTCAATAAAAGCAATACAGAAAAAGGCCTTGATACGCTCACATTCAATAATGCCCGGCAACTAATAAGAACTGCGGATTTAACCGATGCACAAATAATACTACTGGAAAAAACAGCAGAACAGTTTAAGAAAGGTAAAGATGAAGACCTTTTTTATGCAGTAAAGTTTGTGCTTCTGGTAAGCCTGTCTACAACTGACCCATTTAAAGCCATTGATTATGCAAAACGAAACATAGAGCAGCTTGAGCGTAGTTCAACCCTGCGTTCAACATATATAACATCAGCTTTTTTAACTCAATTGAGGTTACCCTACAGGAATTCTTCAAAACTACCTGAGGGTTTTCAATATTATACTGACAAATTAAATCAATATAAAAAAGATAAAAATACTTTGGCATTAGCCACTTGTTATTACGTACTCGCAGTATTTTACAGCACGAATGGTTTATACGAACCTGCCATTTACAACACAAAAAAGTCTATTAGTCTTTTGGATACCAGTGATTTTAAATCAGAGCGATATTTAGACTTTACCGTTAATCATGGCAAAGCAGGATGGATAAATAATTCATACTTATTGACAAGCTTCTATTTTCAGATTGGAGAATATGAAAAAGCCATAACTCACGGAAAACAAATACTCAGAACCGCTATTGATTATTATAAAGCAGGCGGCAAAGGTGTTTCAGGTGCGGGTATCAGTTTGCTTGCCGGAGCAAGGCGTTTGGCAATATCAAAAATATTAATCAATCAATTAGACAGTGTTGATTATTATCTCAAACTGGCAGAGAGTGCAGGCGTGAATGCTGATGACAAAAGCATGCAGGCAGAGATGATGCAATTCCGCTCATTATACGATATAAAAAGAGGGGCTTACAAAGAAGCCGATACACTTTTGGAGCAATGCCGGAAACTGGTTAAACTTTATCAGATCCCTGCTTCAGCTCCATCCGGCATTATAGAGCCGGACTATTATCTTGCCCTCCTGCGAACAGAACAAAAAAGATATCTGGAAGCCATTGATTTGCTATTAAGAAATATTGCGCGCATAAAATTGGTAAGACTAAATGTATTGAGAGATTATAAACTACTGGCCTCACTTTATGAAAAAACAGGGGAACAGTTGAAAGCAAAAGAAATATATAAAGCATTCATTAGCCTTCAGGATAGTGTTGCTGTAGACCAGTCGAAATACCGAACCATCAGCTTTGAAACTGAACAGCAGATAACGGATAATGAAATTGCCATATCAAAATTGGAAACCGCCAATAAACTTGCTGCGTTGTCAAGAAATTTTACCATAGGCATTGCCGCTTTAATTTTGATATTTGCAGGAGGCATTTACTTTCGTTTTCGTGCAAAAAAGAAAGCCAACGAGTTGCTGGAAAAAACCCTGGCTGAATTAAAATCCACCCAAGCCCAACTCATCCAATCCGAAAAAATGGCAAGTCTCGGTGAACTCACCGCAGGCATCGCCCATGAAATTCAGAATCCTTTGAACTTTGTGAATAATTTTAGTGAAGTAAGTAATGAGTTGATAGCAGAGATAAAGGTCGAAAGATCAAAAGATAAAGGTGAAAGGGATGAACAGCTCGAATCAGAAATACTCAACGACATTGAGATGAATCTTGAAAAAATCAATCACCATGGCAAACGGGCATCCGCCATCGTCAAGGGCATGCTCGAACACTCAAGAATCAGCACGGGCCAAAAGGAACCAACGGATATTAATGCCCTGTGTGATGAATATCTCAGGCTAGCCTATCAAAGCCTGAAAGCGAAAAACAAAGACTTTAATGCCACCATGGAAACCCATTTTGACGCCAATCTGCCGAAGATTGAAATCATACCTCAGGATATTGGGCGGGTTTTACTGAATCTCATCAACAATGCCTTTTACGCTGTCAACGAGAGGAGTAAAAAAGTCGAGTCCGATTACGTACCTACTGTATCTGTTACTACCGAACTAACAGCTAACAGCCAACTCCTAATAGCCATCAAAGACAATGGCTCCGGCATCCCCGACGCCATCAAAGACAAAATCTTTCAGCCCTTCTTCACCACCAAACCTACCGGGCAGGGTACGGGATTGGGATTATCTTTGGCGTACGATATTGTGAAGGCGCATGGAGGAGAAATAAAAGTAACCACTAAAGAAAATAAATATACTGAATTTATTATACAAATACCAATTCAATGAAAATAAAATCAATGCCGAGATCTCATCCCTACCTTGCCGGCAGGCGTGCGTGCAAATTCTTGATTCCGATATTGTCGTTCTGTTTATTCACAGGCACCCCTTTATTCTCCCAGTCACCAAATGCATCCTTTGGAAACATTACGCCTGCTAATGGTCTGCCCTCAGTTTCTATACAATCTGTTACACAAGACACATTTGGTTTCATTTGGATAGGCACATGGGATTACGCCTATCGCTTTGACGGGTACACCTTTAAAAAAATAAAAGGTACCGATGGTGGCAGGGTTGTTCATGCAGATAGCAAAGGAGGTGTTTGGATAACTTATTCCCGCACGGTTGGATATTATGACTATAATTTGGATAGTATTAAAACTTATAATATCCCCAATGCTGACCGCTTTGCCGACCTTAGAACAGATGCCAATAACAATGTGTGGGTCAACTCCAATGATGGTGTGCTGAGGTTTGATACTGCATCTCAACTTTTTGTGAAAGATGTGGGCCAACGGCCGGGCCGCACCCAACGACTAAAGGCGTGGGGGAATGGTGAATTGCTCTTTCTTCTCTGGTCAGAAACAAAATCCTGGCTATTGGGCAGGCGAAGTACTAGTGGAACCTATACCTATCAAGAACTACCCATGGATTTAAACCGCCCGGAAAAAGAAATTCGATTTGGTTACAATCCAGGTGATGGTGGAGAATTTCGATTTGGTTACAATCCAGGTGATGGTGGTTTTGGGTTCCAGCCGGTTGATTCTACTGGGATGATATTCGTTAATCGTTACGGTTGGGCAATTAAGAAATGGAATAATAAAGATTGGACGTACCATGAGGCATCGAAGAATGAACAATCAGATGTAATCAATGATCAACTGCTAGTCGATGGTAAGGGTAATATGTGGCTTGCTCAAATTAGCTCCATGAGTAAAGTAAATTTAATAACCGGAGAGAGTACAGTATATGCCCACGACCCCACCAATCCAAGAAGTATCCTTCCTATGAATTCAAGGCGGTTTTTGTTTCTCGACAAACAAGGAGTTTTATGGAGTACGCACTTTGGCTATGGCATCAGCCGTTTAAATCTATTTGAGAGCGACTTTGGGCTTTTAAAAGATCCGGCTAATACGCCAGTACTGGACGTACTTTCGGCCCTCGAATTAAAAGATGGTTCTTTTTGGATAGGAACAAGAGATGTTGAAGATTTTCAAAAAGCGCTTATCCATTATGATGCCTCACGAAAAGAGATAAAGAGTTACGGCTCAAAATCTTATAACTCACCTCCGGGAAAAACAATAAGCAATGAATTAAGTAATCCCTATGCGCAATCACTTGCTACGACTTCTGACGGTTCTATTTGGGTAGGTACGGGTTCGATAGGTGAAGGAAGAGGCGGGCTAAACAGGATACGTCCCGGAAGCGATATCATAACAAGATTTAAAAAAGACCCAAATGATAAATCTTCTTTGCAAGCTGTTTTCATATATAGACTTCTGGTCGATGGCAGCGATCGTGTATGGGCATATAGTGGTGATGGTCTTTCTATCGTAATCCCGGCAACAGAAGAGATTATCAATAAAATTAACATTCAGCCAACGGATACTGTGGGAAGGCCCTATTTACCTGAAATGGTTACTAAATCTGGAGACATCATTGTCGGAGGAGATTATAAACATTTTATGGTTGATCATAAAACATTGCAGGCAAAACCTTTTGCAAGCGATATAACATCTGTTGGCTCATTGTTCTTTATTCAACAAGACGATAAAGGTAGAATCTGGTTTCGTTCCGAAACAGGGTTCGGTTATCTGAACTCAACTTTTACTCAGGTGGAGCGCCATTTTGAGTATAAAAAATTGAAGATTTCTGTTGATAATTTTAATCAATTTTACTCCGATAAGAATGGTAATATCTGGCTAACTACAGATAATGGCCTTATTCAATTTAACCCTGCAACAGGAGCTGTTAAGCATTTTGGATTTGAAAGGGGGTTGCAGGGAAATCGTTTTGCCGAAAATTACAAGGGACCTTCCGGAAAATTGTATTACATGGGCACAGGTGGTGTAAACATTTTTGATCCTGAAAATATACAGACTAATCCTTACCTGCCAAAGATGGAGTTTACGGGTTTGAGGCTGGATGGAAAGTCCATTATTTTTGGGGAAAAGGCTGCTATTCAAAAACCCATTGTTGTTGCTGATAAAATTACCGTTGGTCCCGAGACAGATGCCATCGCTATTGATTTTGCAGCTTTACACTTTGCCGGAAGCAACAACAATCAGTATCAATACAAACTGCAAGGCTTTGATAAAGATTGGAGAGACGGAGGTGCGATAGGTAATGCCACCTATACAAATCTTCCACCCGGTGACTACACGTTATTCATTAAGGGCAGCAACCTTGATAATGTATGGAGCGATGGAAGTCAGTCAATTGCCATCACCATACTTCCACCATGGTGGCGTACCTGGTGGGCATATGCCGGATATGGACTTTTATTTCTTTTCATATTATGGAGAGTGCATTTGTACCAGCAGATGATAACTATTAGGAGAGAAAGAGAGAGAACCCAACAAAGAGAACTGGAACAAGCTAAGGAAATCGAGAAAGCTTATAAGGAATTGAAATCTACTCAAGCCCAATTGATTCAATCCGAAAAGATGGCTAGTCTGGGAGAACTGACTGCCGGTATCGCCCATGAGATACAGAATCCGCTAAATTTTGTGAATAATTTTAGTGAAGTAAGTAATGAGTTGATGGAGGAGATGACAGAAGAACTGGACAAAGGAGATATTGAAGAAGCAAAAGCCATTTCAGCGGACATCAAACAAAACCTTGAAAAAATCAATCACCACGGCAAACGGGCATCCAATATTGTCAAAGGTATGCTGGAGCATTCGCGAACCAGTACTGGCCAAAAAGAACCCACAGACATCAATGCCCTGTGCGATGAATATCTCAGACTGGCATATCACGGTTTTAAAGCCAAAGATATTAATTTCAATGCCACGACAGAAACTCATTTTGACCCCACACTGCCAAAGATTGAAATCATACCTCAAGACATCGGCAGAGTTATATTGAATCTGATCAACAATGCTTTCTATTCTGTGAATGAAAAATCAAAGAGCAGCACGGAAGGCTATGAGCCAATCGTTACCGTTTCGACAAATAAGTTGGATTCAAAAATTGAGATCAAAGTAAAAGATAACGGCACGGGCATTCCGCAAAAAATAGTTGATAAAATCTTTCAACCATTTTATACTACCAAGCCTACGGGACAAGGAACGGGCTTAGGGCTTTCATTGGCTTATGATATTGTGAAGGCGCATGGCGGGGAACTGAAGGTGGAAACAAAGGAGGGCGAGGGCAGTGAGTTCATCATTTTGATTCCGTCACTATGAATCATATTATCCTATTTACAAAAGTTAGATTAGTTTCCGTGTTGATTAGTTATGTATATATTTTTATTAATTTGGAGAATATTATGTCATTTACTCCATAAAAAGTATTACTTTTATGGAGTAAACTCTATGTATGGTAATAAATTTTAATTTTGAATGATAGAAAGAACATTGCTGAATGTGCTTAAAAATAGGATAGACTATAAAAAAGCACTGATTATTTTTGGACCTCGGCAGACAGGCAAAACCACCTTAGCAAAAGCACTTGCCAACCAACTTCAAGAGCCCGTAGAATATTTCAATGGCGATGCCGCAATTACCAAGTCGTTGTGGAAAGTAGAAAACATAGAAGCCCTGAAACAAAGTTTCGGTTCCAAAAAAATCGTCATTTTGGATGAAGCTCAAATGATTGAGCATGTTGGCATTATTTCCAAACAACTCATTGATGCTCAGCTTGGAATTCAATTTATAATCACAGGCTCATCATCATTGAGCATTGCCGACAAAACCCAGGAATCACTTACAGGCCGCAAGTGGGAATATTTGTTATATCCCATCAGCTGTGCAGAACTAATGACTTATCAGGGTATCCCCACATTTCTTCAATCGGTTCACTTGTATTTGGTGTATGGTATGTACCCCGAAGTAGTTACGCATATGCAAGATGCCAAAGAGGTGCTCTCCAATATTGCAAGCAGCTATTTATACAAAGATGTGCTGGCACTGGTGGGACTGAAAAAGCCACAGTTGCTGGAAAAAATTTTAAAGGCACTGGCTTTGCAGGTAGGCAACGAAGTTTCATTGAATGAATTGGCTTCAATAGTGTCAGCTGATGTAAAAACAGTAGACAGTTACATGTATTTATTAGAGCAAGTATTTGTAATATATCGATTGGGTACCATCAGCAGAAACGAACGAAACGAAATAAGCACCAAGAAAAAAATTTATTTTTACGACAATGGTATTCGCAATGCGCTGTTGGGCAATTTTGCCCCATTGACCACACGCCAGGATGTAGGTGCTTTATGGGAAAATTTTTTAATTACGGAACGTAAAAAATTGCTCCAATACAATGGTTTTTATGGTCGCACTTATTTCTGGCGCAATAAGCAACAGGCAGAGATAGATTATGTAGAAGAGATAGATGGTAAAATTTATGCTTACGAATTTAAATGGAACCCTTTGGCTAAAGTAAAATTTCCTGCCATCTTTTTAGAAAAGTATCAACCTGTAGAAACAAAGGTCATTCATCAGGAAAA
>JAYTNJ010000267.1:0-17401 GCA_043748345.1 Saprospiraceae bacterium | reverse complement strand
GAACGACGAACGACGAACAAAGAACATTGAACTACGAACAAAGAACTACGAACAATGAATGACGAACAATGAATGACGAACAATGAATGACGAACACTTGAACGACGAACACTTGAACGACGAACACTTGAACTACGAACGACGAACAAAGAACTACGAACAAAGAACGACGAACAAAGAACTACGAACAATGAATGACGAACAATGAACGACGAACAGCCTAAGACGGATGAATTAAGAATATCTTGAGTATCATCGACTTCAGAGAAGTCGCAAGTTGTTTGAAGTTTATTTAGTTCGCATTCTTCGACTCGGGCAGAGTCGCACTATATTTTTCAGATTATGATTTCATTTACCAAAACAAGAAGGTCCATTAGCTTTTTAGCTAAAGACTAAAGTCTAATACCTAAAACCTAACACCTAACACCTAAGCCCTACAGTCCAATACCTAAAGTCCAATACCTAAAGTCTAATACCCAATACCCAATACCTAAAGTCTAATACCTAAAGTCTAATACCTTAGTAGATAAAAGTCTTATTTTATTTATATTTTGCTCTATAACAGATTTATATAAGATGTAATTATATGTAATATGAATTATCGGTTTGTCGAATAAATAATATTATATATGTATAAAGCTATATATTAGATATATATAAATTAAAAATAATTATTATAAATAAAATGCTTACTATTAACTAAATAATGCATTAAAATATTTTGTAATACGTAAAATGCTTTATATCTTTGCTCGGTGTTACAGTATGAACTGTATCATGCATTCCCCAAATGCAGTAATTAATAATTGATTTTCTCAAAGTAAAAAATTGTTAATTATGTCGATTTTACAAAAAACAACCGTGTCTGATTTGAAGATTTTCTCTTCGGTCAAATTTTTAGGAGTATTACTACTTATGGTTTTCTCTTTTTCATCATTTAGTCAGTGTGCTTCATTTGATAGCAGGACTTCAATGATTCTAGCCGGAGCAGGATCATCATCTACTAGAATTGGAACACAATTCACCGTGAATTCTCCTATTATCGTTTCCAGACTGGGTGTTTTTGATAGTGGTGGGAATGGTATTAATACTGGAATTACTGTTGGCATTGTAAATGCAGGTGGAACAGTTGTTGTGCCATCTACTGGTACTCCAATGAGTATAACAGGAAATACTGGTACCCTTGTAGGACGTTTTTTAATGAACGGTGGTTTCACGGAAGTGACTTTAATGCCAGGAATCTATTTTGCAGTGGCTTTTGGATTTGATATGACAGATAGATATGGGGACGCTACAGATATACCTGCTAATCAATTCACAGGAGGTGGTTTAATTACTTTTGGTGGTGAACCATATGATAATACTGCTGCTATGGGAATTCCTGTTGGGTCTACAGATCCTCCTGGTACATTTCATGCCGTCAATTTTACATTCAGGGCAGTTCAACCCAGATTGAGTACCAACCTTAACGGAGTAAATGTAACCACTACCAATGATGGAAGACCTGACACAGCTACTGTGGTAGTTTGTAGTCAAGTAAATAACATAACTTTAGGTGCATTTGCAAATTTAGCTGGTTCAATGGCTTCAGATACCAGTGTAAAAGCGTATATGCAATATGCAGATAACGGCAATGTTACATTTACAGGTAATATACCCGCCAACTGGAATTTCCCAAGTGCACGCCGATTGTCAGATTATAATGGTTTTGTTGCTTCGTTGAAAAAAACCAATCCAGCTCTGCCTGCATCTGCTACTTTTATTTGGAGGGCATTTGTTGATAGTGATGGAAATAGTCAGATAGGTGCAGGTGAGTGCCCCGGTGATTCGATAGTATATATTGTCAATTTTGAAACAACACCACCTGTGATTAGTGGGTGTCCCGGTAATATTACGCTCAATATACAAAGACCGGGTATATGTGATACTATTGCAACATGGGCTACACCTACAGTTGCTGATGCCTCCCCATGTTCCGGAGGAACTATAACTCGGACTGCTGGTCCCATGAGTGGAACTTTATTCAAGGCAGGCACCACCACCACTATTACCTACACAGCTGTTGACTCATCAGGAAATACTGCCACTTGTTCCTTTACAGTTACTGTTAACGACTTCGTCAATCCTTCGTTAGGATGCAAACCAGTAAATTTGTCTCTGGATGAAGACTGTGAGGGGGTTCTTACTCCGACTGATGTATTGACGGGATGGGAACATGTAAGTCCTATCCCCCAATTGGGATGTGATACCTTATATAAGATAACAGTTTATGGCAGTAATGGCCAAAGTCTGGGCGACACGATAAGAAATGACCAAGTGGGGAAAACGCTCAAATATTCTATAAGGCATCCGAATGGATTTACCTGCTGGAATACTGTGCTAGTGGAAGATAAGATAAAACCGACTATCATATGTCCGTCACCCGATATAACAGTCAATTGTCTGGCTGACCTTGCAAACATAGCACCACCGGAAGTTACAGATAATTGTAGCGGGGTAAAAGCTGTTTTAGTAAGTTATGAGCATTTTCCACTTAAGTGTGATCCTATTTATATAGGTAAAATAGCCCGTACCTGGAAGGCAGTAGATGCCGGCGGACTTGAAAGCATAACTTTGTGCACAGATTCAATATTTATACTCAGATCTACCTTTACAGGCATCACACCACCGCCCGTAAATCCAAGACTGCAATGTTCTTCCAATTATAAAAGAGATGATAGAGGGCTAGGATATCCACATCCTGATACTACGGGTGTGCCGATGTTTGGCTCTCAAAAATTATGGCCATTGCCACAATTGAATATGATATATTGCAATGCAACCATCGATTACGCAGACAACCTATTACTTAATACTGGTTGCAAAACCAAAATAATGCGCTCCTGGACTATTACAGAATGGCATTGTGACAGCGTGAAGATCATACCTGTAGGTATACAGATCATTGATATTATTGATACGATAGCTCCTGTGATCCCAAAGTTGGTAGAAGCTACATTTTCAACACAGAGCAGAAGCTGCACGGGATTGGTAACCTTCCCTACACTGGATATCACAGATAATTGTAACACTGTTTATCATGTATATATCAATGCAAAAAAAGGTGGACCTTCAGGTTACATAGATGGAAATGGAGGAACCATGGTTTTAACCACTGGAGCACATAGTATTACATACACTGCGTTTGATAATTGTGGCAACAGCAGCATCATGGAGTATCGTATCACGGTAGTAGATGAAACAGACCCTGTCGCTCTCTGTGATCAGTTTGCCACAGTGAGTCTCAAAACAAATGGTTATACTGAGATAACTGCAACAGCAGTGGATGATGGCAGTTATGATGAGTGTGGCCCTGTTACGCTTAAAATCAGAAGAATGGATGACCCTTGCGGATTTGGAGCAGATACAGCATGGTTTGATAAAGTAGGATTCTGCTGTCTTGATGCCAATACTACGAGAATGGTGCAACTACTGGTAACAGATGGAAGTGGAAACACAAATTTATGTATGGTCAGCGTACAGGTACAGGATAAAATAAACCCAAGTGTTACTTGTCCATCGGATATTACTATTTCTGATTGCCTGTTTACATTTGATCCAGCCAATCCGGCAACATTTTTCGGTGCAATCACTATTTCAGATAACTGTCCTTCCAATAATACGGTAAAAGATACCATCACTGCGGATAACCGAACCCAGTGTGGCATAGGAACAGTTATCAGAACGGTAACTGTAAGTCAGGGAAATACAATATTCAGTACCTGCAGCCAGACTATAACTTTCCTAAACTTAACTCCTTTTAATGGTGCAACCATTAGATGGCCCAGAGATACCTTATTTACAGGCCAATGCTCTGCCATAGGGCTTGACACTTCAGTGACAGGTGCCCCTAGATTTGTGGAGGATGCATGTGACATGGTAGGCTTAAGATATGAAGACCAGGTATTTTCATTTACTACCAATGGGGCTTGTTTTAAAATTATAAGAACTTGGACTGTACTGGACTGGTGTCAGCGAAATAGTGATAATACAGCCAAAACATGGACGTGGGAACAGGAGATAAAAGTGATGGATACTATAAAACCAGTGATAAATCTTTTACCGGCTGCCACTTTTGAAACGTTGGATTGCGATACGGGAGATATATTATTGTCTGCCACTGCGACAGATTGTACACCAGCCGCTGACCAGAAGTGGAGCTGGGTAATCAAACAAGGTAACGTTACAAAAGGCACAGGCACAGGAAGTAGTGTCACAGATGAGTTTGAACTGGGAGATTATACGATCACCTGGACAGTAGAAGACAGATGTGGAAATTCAAGTAGCGGTACACAAAATTTCAGGATAGTCACCAAAAAAGCGCCGACTGCGGTATGTAAGCAAGGTCTTGCCTCCCCACTTGTTCTTATGGATACTAACGGTGATGCTATTGGAGATACTTACATGACCTTGCTAAGACCTTCATTTTTTGACAACAAGAGCAGCCATGCATGTGATCCTAATATGGTATTGAAGTTAAGTTTTTCTGCAAATGTAAATGATACCATCAGAAACTATATATGTGATAGTGTGGGTGTAAAAACAGTCAGAATGTATGTGACTGATATTTATGGCAATCAATCATTCTGTCAAACATTTGTTGATATACAAGCCACCAATGCTCAGTGTCCCAATGTATCACCTTTGGTAGCAAGAGTGGGTGGAAAAACTGTAAAAGAGAATAACGAGGAGATTGAAAGTGTAACGGTAGAAATGAAAGGTTCAGAACAAAATGCAGTTCAGAGTGACAAAAACGGAATATTTTCTTTTGCTCCGACAGCAATAGGAGGGGCATACCAAATAGAGCCTACTAAAGATGGAGATGATTTGAATGGCATCAGTACACTGGATATAGTAATGATACAGCGTCATATCCTGGGTATCGAAAAACTTAAAACGCCCTATCAGATCATAGCCGCTGACGCCAATAATAATGGATTAGTGACGGCAGCCGACCTCACGGAGTTAAGAAGACTTGTCTTAGGTTTAATTCCTTCATTTCCTAATAACACAAGCTGGAGATTTGTTGACGCTGGCTTTAAGTTTAGTAATCCTCAAGATCCCTGGATGACACCATTTGCTGAAAAGTATAATATCGATAAGCTGAGCAGCAATATGGATATCAATTTCATTGGTATTAAGATAGGAGATGTAAATGGCAACTCCAAGTCCAAAAACTTTAGCAATGATGTGACCGATTCAAGATCTAAAGTTAATCTCACAATTAATGATGTAAAGGTAAACCGTGGTGACATTATTGAAATTCCGGTAATGGCATCATCATCAGAAACGATGTATGGAATGCAGGCGCAAGTAAAAGCCAATGGTCTTATCATCCGAGAGGTGAAAGAAGGACAAGTAAAGCTTAGATATGATGATGTAATAATCACTGACGTGAATGAAGCAAGATTGAGTATTGTTGCAACGGATGGCATTGCGATCCATAAAAGTGAAGTTATTTTTATCATCGAAGTGGAAGCTTTAAAATCTGGAAATCTAAGTGAGATGCTCCAATTGGGTCAAGGCATTACGCCGGAATTGTATACCACAGAAATGGAAACAAAAAATTTGGCACTTTCCTGGAGAAGCAATTCACTTAAAGAATTTATGCTTACAGGTACCGCACCGAATCCTTGGAATACACACACTGTACTCACTTTTGATCTTCCAAAAGATGGAATGGTCACATTTAAAGTTAAGGACTATACGGGAAGAAAAGTAGTGTCATCCATAGAACAGTTCCAAGGTGGACATAACACCATTCAAATAAACCGATCAGATATAGGTCTGGCAGGAGTCTACATATATGAGATCAAGTTTGAAGACAAGGTCTTAAGTGGCAAAATGATTGTTATAGATTAATAGGTTATAGAAATAGAATTTTTAACGGCTCTCCGCTTACAATGGAGGGCTGTTTTTATTTTGGGTCGGTCACAACCGTCGAGAATGACTCAGGCTTTAGTTTTCCAAAAAGAAATATTACTTTTAACATTTGACCCTTTTAAAAGTCCTGACATTTTATTTTTACAGGACTTTTAGAGCTGGAAAATATTATCGGTGAATCACAAAACTTACCTTAATTTTGCAGTAAACAAGGAATTATGACATCACTATATGGTAAGGTACAAGAAAGTGTAGTATTCATAGCCTCCAAATTTAAGAAGAATGCGGAATATGTCATTGTTTTAGGTACCGGTTTGGGTGAATTTACCAATGAGATTTATGATCAGATAGTTATTCCATACCATGAGATACCTCATTTTCCTGTTTCAACGGTGCAGAGTCACAATGGTCAATTAATTTGGGGTACCTTGGCCGGAGTTCCAGTTTTGGTTATGGCTGGTAGATTTCATTATTATGAAGGATACACAGCGGCAGAATTGACTTTTCCCATAAGGGTGTTTAAAGAATTGGGAATAATTCATATCATTTTAACTAATGCTGCAGGAGGTATAAATCCTCATTACGATGAAGGAGACATTATTATCGTACATGACCATATCAACATGATGCCTGATCATCCTCTCAGAGGAAAAAATGATGAGAGAATGGGCCCCAGATTTCCTGATATGATGAATGCATATGACAATGTAAAAATACAAAAATTCAAAAAGCTTGCTCAAAGTTTAAACTTTACACTGAAAGAAGGAGTTTATCTTGGTTTACAAGGACCTAGTCTGGAAACACCTGCTGAGTATAAAATGGCTCACATATTAGGAGCCGATGTAGTGGGGATGTCTACAATACCGGAAGTGATTGTTGCAAGGCACTGTGGGATGTCTGTTACGGTTTTTTCTATAGTTGCAAATGTATGTTTCCCTAAATCCAAACTGACTGAGACTACAATAGAAGAAGTTATAGCGGTGGTCAATAGATCAGCAGGAACCCTTAAGGTATTGATATACAAGTATTTTGAAAAACTTTCAGGTTAATGAATCAATTAGAAAATATAAATGATGAGGTGGTCTTGCATGATGACGGGTACATAGAGATCATTGGAGCAAGTGAGAATAACCTAAAAAATGTTTCAGTAAAAATACCCAGGAATAAGCTGGTAGTGATCACAGGTCTCAGTGGAAGCGGTAAATCCTCCCTTGCATTTGATACATTATATGCAGAAGGTCAACGCAGATACATGGAAACATTTTCTGCATATGCGCGCCAATTCATAGGTTCAATGGATAGACCTGAGGTTGAAAAAATTGATGGTTTGAGTCCTGTAATTTCTATAGAACAAAAAACTACAGCCTGGAACCCCAGATCTACTGTGGGAACGACCACCGAGATTTATGATTTCCTTCGCTTACTATATGCAAGAGTGGGGGAGGCCTATTCGTACATCACCGGTGAAAAGATGGTTAAGTATACAGAAGAACAAATCATCGATCATGTCCTTTCGTATTTTATGGGCAGAAAGCTAGCTATTCTTTCGCCGGTGATACGATCGAGAAAAGGACATTACAGAGAGCTTTTTGATCAAACCCGCAAAAAAGGATTTACCAAAGTCAGGGTGGACGGTGAGATTATCGATCTGACACCTGGTCTGCAATTAGATAGGTACAAAGTGCATGATATCGAAGTGGTTATCGATCGGCTGATTGTTGAAATGGATAAAAAGGATAGAATCGTGGCTTCTTTACAGATGGCGCTCCGGATGGGCAATGATTTTATTTTGATACAAGATACAGACACTAATGAAATCAAAGCGTATTCAAAAAGTTTGATGGACCCTGTTTCAGGAGTCTCTTACGATGAACCTTCTCCAAATAATTTTTCATTTAATAGTCCTTACGGTGCTTGCCCTGACTGCAATGGTCTTGGGGAAATTCATAAAGCGGACCTATCTAAAATTATACCTGATGATACTAAAAATATCAATGAAGAAGCTATCAAACCTTTTGGTGCCGTCAGAGATAACAGTACTTTCAAACAATTGAAAAAACTGGCATCCGACCGTCAATTTTCATTTTCTACGCCGGTGAAAGATATACCTTCTGAAGCACTTCATACTATACTTTATGGGGGAGATAACTCATATGGAGTAAAATATGGTAATGTGGCCAATGACTATGTGTATGATCTTGCGAATGAAGGAATCGCAAATATGGTGGAGAGATGGTATAGGGAATCTTCGTCAGAAAAAATAAGGTCATGGGCAGAGGAGTTTCTAAGTATTGTGACCTGCCCGTCTTGCAATGGATACCGTCTTAGAAAAGAATCCCTTCATTTTAAGTTGGGAGAAAAGCACATTGGGGTGTTGGCCGAAATGAATATTGATGAATTGTATGGTTGGATAAGTCACCTACCTGAATTTTTAGACAATAAACAAAAAACTGTCTCATTTGAGATATTGAAGGAGATCAGGCTGAGACTGGGGTTTTTGCTTGAAGTGGGGCTTGGATATCTTAGCTTAAACAGAACTACGCGAACCCTTTCAGGCGGTGAGTCACAACGGACGAGATTAGCTAGTCAGATAGGGAGTCAACTTACCGGGATTACCTATATTATGGATGAGCCCAGTATCGGCCTCCACCAGCGCGATAATCATCGTCTGATAAATGCTCTCAAAGACCTGACGGAAATAGGTAATTCTGTCCTTGTAGTCGAACATGACAAAGATATTATGCTTGCTTCTGACTATATTATAGATCTTGGACCCGGTGCCGGGATACATGGAGGTGAGATAGTAACACAAGGTACGCCGGAAGAATTTTTAAAACTCGGAGGCACTACAGCCGGATATCTCAGCAATAGATTGAGAATAGAAATACCCAAAAAAAGACGTAAAGGAAATGGTCATTTTCTTGAGCTTACCGGAGCCAAAGGTAATAACCTTAAGGAGGATGATATCAAATTGCCATTGGGCACCCTGATTTGTGTCACAGGCGTTTCAGGTAGCGGAAAGTCATCATTGATTAATGAGACCTTGTATCCTATCCTTAGGCAATTTTTTTATAAAAGTATTCAAAAACCTTTGCCTTTTAAAAGTATCAAGGGACTGGAACACCTTGATAAAGTTATCGAAATAGATCAGTCCGCTATCGGCCGTACTCCCAGGTCAAACCCTGCCACTTACATAGGCGTATTTACGGATATCAGAAAGCTGTTTTCAGATATGCCGGAAGCTAAAATCCGGGGTTATCAGCCTGGGAGATTTTCTTTTAATGTAAATGGGGGCAGATGTGAAACATGTGAAGGTGCCGGCAAAAAACTGATTGAGATGAATTTTTTGCCCGATGTACTGGTCGATTGTGAACAGTGTCTGGGAAAAAGATATAACAGAGAGACATTAGAGATATTGTACAAAGGAAAATCTATATCGGATGTCCTTGATATGCCTGTGGAAGAAGCTGTTCTTTTTTTTGAAAAAATACCATCGATATACAGAAAACTTAAAACCCTTGATAGTGTGGGCTTAGGATATATCACCCTGGGACAGCAGGCAACTACTTTGTCAGGTGGTGAGGCGCAACGTGTAAAACTTTCTGAAGAGTTATCAAAAAAAGATACAGGAAATACTATTTATATACTTGATGAGCCCACCACAGGGCTGCATTTTGATGATATAAAACAATTGTTGTCAGTCATTGATAAACTGGTTGAAAAAGGAAATACTGTCATCATCATTGAGCATAACATGGATGTCATCAAAGTTTCAGATTATGTCATTGATCTCGGTCCGGAAGGAGGCAATGCGGGGGGAAATATCCTTTTTGCCGGTACACCTGAAGGTTTGATAAAAAAGGGAATCGGGTATACTGCTGAATATCTTGCTAAAGAGATGGCCTGAAATTCACTAAAAAGTTTTTATTGATAATTATTTTGAACGGTATTATCGGTATATTTACATTTTAAAATTTGTAAAATTAATGACGCTTACAGAAAGAATTCATAGTCTTGGTGCTCTTGGAGTGGCTTTGAGTGATCTGAACGACCCAAAAATCAATGTAGTTTTGCAAAATGCTGAAATAGATAATCCATGGTTCACTCAACAAAATATAAAACAATCACTTTCAGCCATTCGAGATCAATTTCTGAATAAAGATACTCTCATAAAGTTTGTTGACAGATATAAACTCGATGATAATATTGAAGTAAAAAAAATAGGTCTGATTCTGGCAGGAAATATACCATTGGTAGGTTTTCATGATGTACTCTGTTGTTATTTGTGTGGACACCATGCATTAATTAAGTATTCAGATAAGGATAAAATACTCATGAAATGGGTGATTGATGTACTTATTGAGGTTGATTCAAAATCAAAACCTTATTACACTGAAGTAGAAAAACTACAGAATTATGAAGCTGCCATAGCGACTGGAAGTAATTCATCAGCAATACATTTTAAATACTATTTTCGCCATGTGCCGCATTTGATTAGAAAAAATCGCAATAGTGTAGCGATACTTTCCGGTCAGGAAACCAAGGTGCAGCTTCAAAAATTAGGTACAGATATTTTTAGTTATTTTGGACTTGGGTGTAGAAACGTGAGTATGATTTTTGCCCCGCATGGATATGATATCCGACAATTATTTATTGCATTTGAATCACACAAGGAGATCATTCATCATAATAAGTATAAAAATAATTTTGATTACAATCATGCGTTAATGTTACTTAATAAAGAAGATTTTCTTCAGAATGAGTTTCTGATACTTAAAAAATCAGATCAAATCATTTCAAGAATTGCATCAGTACATTATCAGTATTACACTGATATCCCATCACTCGCTGAAACATTGCAGCAAAAAAAGGAAGAAATACAATGTGTGATTTCAGGCATGTCTATTGCAGGTGTGAATACTGTTGATTTTGGTGAGGGACAAAGTCCAGCCATAGACGATTACGCAGACGGAGTAGATACTATGCAGTTTTTACTAAGCTTGTAAAAATGCTAGATTTCATCAGAATTAACCTTCAAAAATCAAAGATATAAAAGTTAACAACCAGCTTCCTTGCCGTAAAAAAGAAATAATTAATCAATAAACGTGTGCTTTACAGTTTAAACAACTTTTTAAGTTTGTCGACAAAATCCAGTTTTTCCCATGTAAATGTTTCTACTGTTAATTTTTTAACAGTACCGGATCCATCCTTGAAGCTAACTTCTTTAATTTCAGGATTTCTACCCATGTGGCCGTAAGCAGCTGCATCAGAATAGATCGGGGTCCTGAGTTTAAGTCTTTTTTCTATGGCATAAGGGCGCATATCAAAGAGATTATATACCTTTTGTGCTATTTCGCTGTCTTTCATTTTTACATTGCACGTGCCATAAGTATTTACATAAATATTGGTAGGCTTTGCTACACCAATCGCATAAGAAACCTGAACTAGTACCTCACGGCAGATACCTGCAGCAACCAGATTTTTAGCGATATGGCGTGTCGCATAAGCTGCAGATCTGTCCACTTTACTTGGATCTTTTCCGGAGAATGCACCTCCACCGTGCGCTCCCTTGCCGCCATAGGTATCTACAATAATCTTACGCCCGGTAAGACCAGTGTCACCATGTGGCCCGCCAATCACAAATTTACCGGTTGGGTTGATGTGGTAAATTATATCATCATTAAACAATTTTCTAAGTTCTGTCTTGAGTGTCTTTTTTACTTCAGGAATAACGATGCTGATAACGTCCCTTCGGATTTCACTCAGCATATCTTCATCCGCTCCAAAATCATCATGCTGGGTAGAAACAACGATACTATCAATCCTTATTGGTTGATTTTCGTCAGAATATTCTATGGTCACCTGAGACTTACTATCCGGACGAAGATATTTCATTTTTTTTCCTTCTTTTCTGATGTGAGCCAAAACTTGCAATATCTTATGAGACAAATCCAAAGCTAGCGGCATGTAATTATCAGTTTCATCTGTAGCATAACCAAACATCATACCCTGATCTCCGGCTCCCTGATCTTCTTTTTTTGCTCTTTCTACGCCCTGATTGATATCCGGCGACTGCTCGTGAATAGCTGACAGTACACCACAGGAATGGGCTTCAAACATGTATTCGGATTTAGTATACCCGATTCGCCTTATCACATCTCTGGCTATTTGTTGTACATCCAGATAAGTCTTAGATTTTACCTCTCCTGCGAGTATGACCTGTCCTGTTGTGACAAGGGTTTCACATGCAATTTTTGAATTTGGATCAAAAGCCAGAAAATGATCAACGAGTGAATCAGATATCTGATCTGCTACTTTGTCCGGGTGTCCTTCAGAAACGGACTCAGATGTAAAGAGATAAGGCATAATATATTGATTTATCAAATATTTAATTAATCAACGGCAAAAGTACAATTATTAAAATACTTTCTCCAAACTGATATGAAAAAAAATTATACGAACTTGTTTAAAATCAAAAGAATTATTGATTTCAATCAAGTAAATGATTAATTTTCGACGTAATATTTAGGATATTGAAATATTTACCTTATTTAATTTTGCAATCAATAATTTTACTACCTTCAAGAAAACCTTCATAATGGTCACCGGTTGATATTTTACCAACCCCTGCTGGAGTTCCGGTATAGATGAGGTCTCCCTTTTGCAGTGTAAAGTATTGTGATATGAAGCTGATAAGATATTCAAAGCTGAATATCAAATCTTTTGTGTTGCCATCCTGAGCGATTTGACCGTTTTTAATCAACTGGAATTTAATCTCTTTGGTATTAAGCTGATTTTTTTGTACAAAACTTCCCAGTACAGCAGAATTGTCAAATGCCTTGGCAACTTCCCACGGATGCCCTTTCTCCTTGCATACATCCTGAATATCTCTGGCAGTAAAATCAATACCTAATCCGACTTCATCATAATAGTCCGCAGCAAATTTTTCAGAAATGGATTTGCCGTTTTTACTTATTTTCAGCACGACTTCCAACTCATAATGTATATTCTTACTAAACTCAGGGTGATAAAATGGTTTGCCATCCTTCAATAATGCAGTTGAGGGTTTCATAAAAATGATAGGCGCTTTGGGTATCGGATTATTCAGCTCTTTGGCATGATCTATATAATTCCGACCAATACAAATGATTTTCATGGATGTCTGATTTGAAGCGGAAAATTAAAACAATTAATTTATTTCTCAGCGATTATTGTTTTTTATAGTTACATTTTTCTGAATTTGAATATTACTTTTGCTAGTGTTAATTATCACACTTACATTTTTTTATAGTTCACTCTCTGTGATTTCATTGATGTGGATTTATTGTCATTGATACGTTAAATTAAAAGATAAACACAAAATCCGTATGCTTTAGTAGCAAATTTATAAATTAATTAAAATCCTTCAACAATTAAGCAGCAAAATCGTTTCGGAATAAAACATAGAAAATGATTGCTTCACGCAAATATTTGATACATCCTCAATATATTATTCTTATTCTGGTTATCGGAGGCATTTCTTCATTATTTCTTGGTTTTACAGGGGCATATATATATAACAGGGTACAACAAGGAGTAGCTCCGATCAATATCCCATCTCTGTTTTATTTCAATACTATCCTGATTATTGCCAGTAGTATTACTTTGATATATGCTAAGAAAAGGTACAAAGATGACGATACATTAATGTTTAAGGTTTCGCTTTGGATAACCCTTATATTGACAGTAATATTTCTTGTAATGCAGATTAAGGCCTGGCAGCAGCTTCAGTCTGCAAATATCGGATTGACTTCCAGCACCCTTGCATCATACATGTATCTCATTTCAGGTTTGCATTTTTTGCACCTGTTGGCTGGAATCCCTTTTCTTTCATATTTCATTTACGAAGGTCAAAAAAGGATGAAAAACCCCGTCACAGTACTTATTTATTTTTCTGATCCCGACAGACGAAGGGCTCTTTCTCTTCTCAATATTTACTGGCACTTCTTAGACGGACTTTGGATTTATTTGATGGTATTTTTTCTTGTCAATTACTTTATATGATTTTCTGATAATATAATTCTACCTGTTTCATATCTTACCAACGCCCCAAATTGACGGTATAGAAATTTAGTTTTGTTAATAAAATAACCATGACTGGTATTTGGCATTCTTAGATATTTGTGTCAAAAAAGCAGCAAATCAGTTGTTGTTTGCGTTATGAATATATGACTAAAAGATGCATAAGATATTATTATTTTCTGTTTTCACTTTTGGTTTTACAAAATGGATGCACGGATTTTGATTTCGAAACCGAAGGTATGAGCCCTATTTACCAAAGCTATGAAGATATGTCAACACTCAAAAGTAGCGCTGCGAAGCCTATTAAAAACCTGGGTAAAATAGTAACATCAGATAATTTTATCTTTATAAATGAAATGAGTGAAGGGATCCATGTCTTAAACAACAAAAATCCTTCTCTGCCGTTAAGGCAATACTTTTGGAATATTTCTGGAAATAAGGAATTTACCATCATTCAAAATGTCCTGTATGCAGATAACGGTAAGCATTTACTCGTCATAGATATTGACAAATATGATGATATAAAATTAATTAGCATCATAAGAAATCAATACAATACTGAACCGGTTCAAATAGCCCCTTCAAATTATAGTGGATGGTTTGAATGTTATGATGTGAATCAAGGAATTTTGTTGGGCTGGGAGAAAAAGGTTTTACAAACTCCGGCATGTAAAAAAAATTAAAAAAATCAATTACCATGAGGGTACTTTCTTGTTTTTTATTGACCATGTTTCTCATGGCATGTACTAAGGATAGCAACGATAATAACATTAACTCTGGAACTCTGGTAGGTTCATATTCTACTATGATTACGGTCAAACAGAAATTGTATATAGTAAATAAAACTACCATTTATACTTACGATGTGTCAGATGTGCGAAATCCGGTTGAAGTCAATAAGCAGGATGTGGGTTTTGATATAGAATCACTTTATCATCATGATGGTCTTTTGTTGATTGGGTCAGCCAATAATATGTACATCTTCAGGCTAAGCGACAAGGGAATACCTACTAAAGAAAGTACGACAACCTACTTTCAGGCTTTTGAGAATGTATTTTGTCAGCATGATCCTATTGTTGCCAGATCAAATATTGCATATGTAACATTATCAGCTCAGACCAATCTCAATGCAACATGTACCAGGATAACCAATGAACTGAGAGTGTATGATATAACCGACATAAGTAAACCCGCCTTACTTAAAACACTCCAAATGACAGGCCCCAAAGGCTTATGCTTAGGTAAAAATAAATTATTTGTATGTGACTCAAATGACGGGTTGGTGATTTTTGATGTTTCAGACCCTGTAAAGCCGGTCAAATCAAAGATTTTTGAAGGATATTCGGCATATGACATCATTGTAAGAAATAATTTGCTCATCGTAGTAGGCAAAGATCGACTTATGCAATATGATATTTCTGATGAAAACAATATAAAATTTATTGGTAAAATAGATTTTTGATGCGTGTAAAGAATCAATTTTTATTCTTATTAGTTGTATCATCAGCTATCTCATTATATGCTCAAAGTGAAGAGGAAAGATCATCAGTAATTGATTTTAAAAAAAAGTATTATCTAGGCATTTCAACAAGTGCCATATTAAACAAATACCCTGCCGTACAGTTAAGCCAGGAATATTGTATTAGCCCTAATTTCAGATTGGGCCTTGAGACAGGTTACATTTTTTCAAGTATTTCTGATAGTAATTTAAAAAATGCAAGTGGTTTTCGCATCAGGCCTTCAATTAAGTACACTATATTGAGTAGAAAGGATGAGTTTTTTAGTTTTTTGATGTTTTACAATTATAGGTATACACAAACCGAACAACAGCGAGAAATATGGCGGAACAACGGAGGATATACTGAATTTATCAGAGGGACGCAAACAATGGTAATTGCCGGACCTGGTGTAGGGTTTGATAAAGGGTTTTCAATGAAAGATTGGTTTTTCAGATTTGGGTTTGGAATTGGAGTCGGGGAAATCAGAAATGTATATAATCCGCCTGAACTCCAGATAGAACCAGGAAATTTTTTGTTTAGTTCTCCATTTAATGATCTGCAGAATTATGCTCCTATGTGGTACTTCAATCTATGTTTTGGGCTTATGTAATATTTTGCTTATACTCAAAGCGCTATTTAATTTATGGCATTTTTTTTGGCACTTGCTTTTATATATTTTTTGACAATAAAATTATACACTCTTGCACATTCTAAGCCATGTCATTTGAAAGTCATTTTTTTGATACAAAAATAAAGGTTTTAACTCATCGCAAACACTAATTTAGTGAAAGACGGACTTTTGATGGAATCCAATTAAACGAATTTGTATTTAATTTTTTTTAAAAAAGAGAACAATCCATTGATGAATTTGTAATATCAAATTGTTAAAATTTGATGATTAGTAATCAAGTTTGTTCATACCATCTATATTTGTTAGAATTTAAACCCATTGCATATGATCTTTATAACTAAACTTGGCAAAACACTCATAATCTCAGTAATGATTTTAATCAGCATGAGTTATTCTTTTAATATAAATAATTCCATTCTTGAGAAAATTTTAAAGCGACTAGACTATCTTATTTATAATTTTCCGCACGAAAAAGTGTATATTCAAACGGATAAACCACATTATATCTTAGGGGATACTATTTGGTTTAGTGCAAGAGCAACTGATGCAACATTTCACGATAAAGATGCGGTTTCGTCTTTAGTTTATGTCCAACTGGTGGACGAGAATAATATTATAAAAACAAAGTTGAAAGTTCCATTGGTTGGAAAAAATGGTAAAGGATTTATACCCTTAGATTATGATTTGACACAGGGAAATTACAATTTACAGGCCTACACTTCATACATGCTTAATTACGATCGTAATTATATATTTTCTAAAGAAGTAATGATCTGGAAGTCAGGAACTTCAGTAGAAAATGTCGATTTTTATAATAAATCTGAAAGCGATAAAGGATTAAATATAAGATTTTTTCCTGAAGGTGGAAAATTGGTAGACGGCCTAGAAACTGTTGTAGCTTTTGAAGTTCTGGATAATACCGGCAATGCTGTAGAGACAATTATTTCAATCAAGGATTCAAAAAATTCTCCTGTAGCTCAGTCAAAAACTCTTCATGACGGAATGGGGATATTTACAATAAAGCCCGAGGCTGGGAATACATATTTTGCAGACGTTGCTGGAAAATATTTTGCGCTACCAACTCCCGTTGCTATGGGATATGGTATGAGAGTTTTAAATAGAAACAACGAAAATTTCAGCGTAACATTAAATACAAATATACCTGGTGGACTGGATAACTGTTTTCTAATTTGTCATGTCAGGGGTGAAGTGTTTTATACTCAGGATAATTTAAAGGGCAATACTTTGACTATTAAAATTGACAAAAACGAACTTTCTTCGGGGGTTG
>JAYTNJ010000266.1:0-1670 GCA_043748345.1 Saprospiraceae bacterium | reverse complement strand
TCTTACCCAACTACCAAAGGTGCCGTAGTTAATTTCACCAGATTTCTTGCGGCATATTGGGGGTCGAAAGGGGTAAGGGTCAATACACTATCCCCCGGTGGTGTGGAAAATGGTCAGGAAGATTGGTTTGTGAAAAACTACATTAAAAAAACATGCTTACATCGAATGGCAAAACCGGAAGATTATACAGGTGCCATTATTTTTTTGGCAAGTGATGCCTCGCTGTACATGACGGGAGCAAATCTAGTAGTAGACGGAGGGTGGACTGCCATATAATTTAATAATTTTCAATATTTATTTACAATAAAAACCAAAGTAAAATGAATACAATTACACTGGAAAACGGGAAAAAAATTGGCTCAGGCCAACCTTGTTTTATCATCGCCGAAATTGGTATAAATCATAATGGTAATTTGGATATAGCCAAAAAACTCATTGAAGAAGCTGCATTCGCTGGCTGTGATGCAGTTAAGTTTCAAAAAAGAACACCTGAAATTTGTACTCCCAAAGATGAGTGGGACAAAATGAGAGATACACCCTGGGGAAGAATGAGATATATAGATTATAGATTCAAAGTAGAATTTAATGAATCCGATTATGCTGAGATAGACGCCCATGCCCGAAAACACAATATAGTTTGGTTTGCTTCATGCTGGGACAAAGAGTCTGTAGATTTTTTAGAACCATTTAATCCGCTGATATACAAAGCAGCATCTGCATCATTAACAGATTTAGATCTTTTGCAAAAAAAGAAGTCAACTGGAAAACCGTTAATTGTATCTACAGGTATGTCCACGCAAAACCAAATTGACTATTCTGTCGACGTCATTGGTAGTGATAATCTATTAATAGCACACTCAACTTCTGCTTATCCTTGTGCATTGGAAGAACTAAATCTAAAAATGATACAAAGTCTTAAATCCCAATTTCCGAATGTGCCCATAGGATACTCAGGACATGAAACAGGCCTTGCAACTACCTACGCAGCAGTTGTGATGGGTGCCTGTTTTGTTGAACGTCACTATACCTTGGATCGCGCTATGTGGGGGTCTGATCAGGCGGCTTCTGTTGAAATCGAAGGTATGAAAAGAATGGTCCGAGACATCCGTGATATCGAAAAAGCTATCGGAAATGGTGTCAAGCAAGTGTACGAAAGTGAATTGGGTTCGATCAAAAAACTTAGAAAATTTAAGGATTTTGATCTTGTAAGTTAATCATAAATAAAGATGTACTTTTTTTATAAATAATTTGGAATTTTTAAGAGAAATATCTCCTTCTACTATAGAATCTTATGGCGGCATCATCTTAATTGGTGCTGTCCTACTTTTTATTTGGTTGGAAAGAAAATATCCATACACCGCTGGGTTACCTATTTTCCGCCAGGGATTTTGGATGGATTTGATTGGGTACACGATCATTCAGAGTTTCTTGCTAAAAATATTGATATTTGACTGGATCATTGCTCCACTCAAAATTTATTTCAACCTCAATGAAAAGGGATATATCAGCCATTGGCCTATTGCCATATTGATCATTTTTTTTCTATTGACACATGATTTATACATTTACTGGTTTCATAGATGGCAGCACAATAGTAAGATGTTGTGGTACACTCATGAAGCTCACCACAGTGTTCAGACGGTAGATTGGCTGGCAGGTACACGATCTCA
>JAYTNJ010000265.1:0-10528 GCA_043748345.1 Saprospiraceae bacterium | reverse complement strand
TTAAAATTCAATAGTGACATTTTGACTATTGAAGGAATTTTAAACAGACAGGCATAGAAACTTTTATTTCACTATTTATCGCTTTGAGATATCCTTTTTTTCTATCTATTTTAAATACCTGAATATTATCACTTTTTTGATTGGCTACTAATAAATAATTTCCATCAGGGTCAATAACAAAGTTACGCGGGAAATCCCCAAGTGTGGATTGATGACCAATGAGTTTCAATTTTCCTGTTCTTTGGTTGATAGAGTAAATGACGATACTGTTGTGACCACGATTTGAGCCATATAAAAATTTACCATCTGGTGATATGTGAATGTCGGCGCAATAGTTTATTTTCGAAAAATCATTAGGAAGGGTAGTGATCGATTCTAATTGTTCTAAAGTTCCGTTTCGGTACTTATAACCCATAATGGCAGATGCTGATTCAAATATGCAATAAGCAAATTTGCCGTTTGGATGAAAATCAAAATGTCTGGGGCCTGACCCATTTCCAGTTTTTATATATGGAATTTTTGACGGATTTAGTTTACCTGACTTTTCATCCAAAGTATAACTCATTATTTTATCTATTCCAAGGTCCGTTACGAATACATCTTTATTATTTGGAGCAATATTTACTGAATGGGCATGAGGTTTTCCATCTTTATTTTTTATGGCCTGTACCGAGTCGTGTTGTATTGTTTGAATAGGTTCCCCCAAGCTGCCATCAAATAAGATGGGTAATACTGAAATATTGCCGCTAGAATAATTAGCTACAAGACACAATTTCCCTTTCTTATCAATTGAGACATAACAAGGACCTGCGCCGCCGGTATTTTCCGTATTAATGAATGATAATTTACCGTTTGACTGGTTGATAGCAAATGCGTTTATCATTCCCGGATTGTTTTCTTCTACGGCATAAAGCATTTTTTTATCTGGAGATATAGCAATAAAACTTGGATTACTGATGCCTATAGTATTGGATGATAAATTAAGCAAACCAGTTTTTTTATCAAAACTGAAAACATAAATTCCCTGACTACCCTTATTTGTATAAGTACCGGCGTACATCAATAACTTTTGGCTTTTAATGTGGTAAGGCAAAATACAGACGATTAAAAGAATAAATTTCATGGGAAAAGAATAAATTTTGAATGATCAAAGATAGTTGAATGTTAATATGGATGTGAGTGAATACGAATATTTTATACAAATGGAATCATTATCTTTGGCCTGTATTACAATAAAGTTTAAAAGTAAATACCAATAAATGAAGGAAAATAATTTAACGTTTAAATTTTTGGCTGAACCTTCAGATGTCAATTTCGGAGGTAAGGTACATGGGGGCGCAGTCATGAAATGGATAGATCAGGTTTCCTTTGCCTGTGCTTCCAATTGGGCTTCATCTTATTGTGTTACCGTTTATGTGGGCGGTATCAGATTTTATAAACCTATACAAATAGGGGATATTGTCAAAATAGATTCAAAAGTAATATATACCGGAAAAACTAGTATGCATATAATGGTAGATGTCATGAGTAAAAATATACATAAAGATGACGATTTTTCCATGACTACACATTGTATCATTGTTTTTGTTGCCGTGAATGATTCCGGAGAACCAATTCCTGTTCCTTCGTGGTATCCGACTAATGAGCAAGAGCACAAGCTCGAGTCATATGCCAAAAAACTTGTAAGCCTCAGAAAGGAAATAGAAGAAGAAATGGCTCCATTTTTAAAATAAGAACTAAATTCTATTTCCCTTTTACATTTTCAAGTTAAAAATAATAATAAAAAACTTGATTTCTTCGATTATTTCTTCTTATTTTACTTTTACTCTTATGCCTTCACTATGACTGCTGAACTCGGGCGCATACATACATTCAATGTTTGTCACACCCCCTGAAAAATCCCCTTTGTGAACAACACTCATAGGATATTCAAAAACAAATGTGCCTTTAGGTAAATAACTAAAGTAAAAATGAGTAGCCAAATCTTTGGTAGTTTCGTAGTAACCGAGTTGGCCCTGGTATTTGTATTCGGAAATAATGTTTTTTGGTTCAAAACCAGTTGATCTCATGTCCTTCATGTGGACATACTCCATTTGTCTGTCAACTCGTAATTCTATACGAACTTTGAGTTTGTCGCCAGGTTTTAGTATGGTGGATGGGGTAATTTCGTCTAGTTGGTCACCAACTTTGGTTGATACTACTTTATACAACTTTTTATTGATTTTTAAAGGAGTATCTGCAAATGTGGTAATTTTATCCAACTGTTCAAAATACTGATAATAAGCAGCACCCCAAGCCACAGATTTATTGTTGTTAACTATTTTAATCAAGGCCATTTCTTTTGATAAGTTATCGGATAAGTAACTTTTTTTGAAATATCCGGTTCCCGCTTCACTCGTGTTGTTGTCGGTTTTTATACTTTCTTTGCCTATTGTAATGATCGGCGAAATTTGCTCGGTAACCCATTGAGAAATGTCACCATTTTCTCCTTGAAGTAACAAAGCAAAAATGGCGGAAGAAGTTGATTTACTTGTTTTCCAGTGATTAGTCTGCTTATTTTTAAGCAACCAGATTTTCATATGGTCAGTTTCTTCTTTTTGACTGACGACTTCTGAAAACAATTCAATCATCAAAGCATGTCGTTCAATAGGTAATTGATACCAATAAAAACCATTACCTTCATTCCAGTACATGCCGAGTTCATCATTTCGAAATGATTTTTCTCGAAGAGATTTTATTACATTGTTGACATTTTTGTCGCCATTTCTATGCAAAACCAGTCCTATCATGGCTTGAGAATATAGACTTCTTTTTAACCAAAACTTTTTAACCTGATCAAAATAATAATCTCTGGCTTCACTTACAGACTTTGGCGAATCTATGTTTTTGAAAAAGGATCTTACATATAGATAATGTATAGATAATTCGTCAAGATGATCGTCTGAAATATTGCCACGGTTTCGGGTTACATCTTCTTTTAATCTTTCGTACTTTCTTATCAGTTCTTCATCCATATATCTCAAGCCCGATTCGACTATTTTTTTCAGTATAGGTTCTTCCGTATTCAATGCACCTAAATATCGCAAATGGCCTATATTTTCCATTATATTTTGGGTTGTGTATGTATCATCTCTTCCACCTGCAAACCAAGGAAAACCTCCATTGGATAGTTGTCTTTCGGAAAGTTTCAAAATAGTATTTACCTTTTCGTCTGACATTTTGTTGAGATCAAAAAGTACAGCAATATTACGTTTTTGCTCAGATTCCGACATAGCTTGCCTAACCCAAGGTGTTTCTTCAAGAATGGCAGACTTAAGCTCCTGATTTTTAGATAAATTACTTATAAGTGCTTCCTTGTCTTGCATCTGCCAAAGATCCATTACGGCCTTTATTTTAGGGTGAGCATTTGCAATTTTAGCGGCTAGCGCATTTGCATAAAAACGATCCATTAAAGCCAACGTACCTGAATTGCCAGTAGAAGCCATATAGGGAAGGGCTTGTATAGCATACCACACCGGGCTGGAAGTAAATTCAAATGTATAACTGAAATCCTTTTTTGTCAGACTGACATTATTTTTGAAAGCATTAAAAAGAATACTTTTAGTTTCATTTCCTTTTATCCATATAGGTATTGACTCAGTAACAAGCATTCTATTTGTCACTACCGGGAAAGTATTTTCTTCACCATCAGAATGCCCTCCTGCCTGAGCAACAATCCTGTATGTGATAGCTTGATATTTGGTATCAGGGATAAATAAATCCCACGAAAGACCTTCTGAGAGTCCTTTTTCTATGTTGAAGGTTAGTGCAACAGGCGACTTGACCAATTCTGTTGATATGTCTTTTAATGTGATAGCATCAAAAAGTTGTAAACTGGCTTTACCTGAAAGTTTGCTTTGGGATAGATTTGAAACTTTTGCAGAAAATGAAATCAAATCTCCATCTCTCACAAATCTTGGTGGATTGGGAAATATCATAAGATTTTTTTGGGTCTGAACTATTCGCTCATCATATCCAGTTCCAAAATCTTTAGTATGAGCAAATGACGTCAGTCGCCATTTGGTCAATGCTTCATTCATTGTGAACGATAATATTAGATTTCCTTCCTTATCTGTTTTTAATTCGGGAAAGAAAAATACCGTTTCTTTTAGGTTTTTGCGAATATTGTTAGTATTAATCTCAGGATTGACGACCTCACTTTTACTTTTCTGATCTTTCTTATTATTATTATTATTTGATACACCATTAACTTCTCCTTGCATAACTTCGACTGCTTTTGATTCAGCCGTCCTGGGAGGATCAATCATCATATCTGAAGAGGGAGCTGCATCAGATGTACGCATACTCTTCATCATGACGACATCTCCCCTCCCACCATAATAATCCAATAAAGGTAATAAAGCAGGATATACTAAAGGTGTAACATCAGATACTTCTCCATATTCATAAAAATAATATTGTCCAGTCACCATATTAAAACCGGGAGTTTCATAACTCAACGATGCATAGGAGCTTGGGAAATAACTTGATTTCCAATTATGGTCAATAAATTGATCTAATGAAGCATCATACATGGAAGCCACCATTTCAGCAGCGACTACATCCTTTTTTGGGCCTTTTATTTTTATTCTGTATTCTTCAGTGCCCCCAGGTAAAGTTTTGTCTCTGAAAGTCTCAAAAGTAATGTCCAAATGTTTGTTTGTCCATGGTACATCGATGTGGTAAGATTTCTCAAATGCCCTATTATTGATTATATAGGTAAATTTAGCATTGATACCTCCCCGATGGTTTTCAGTTATTGGAAACGAAATGTTCAGTAATTTGTCGGTCTTAAATGTTTTTTCCAGAAGAACACGTCCATCTTTTTCAATTATGGCATGAAGAGTTACGGGCATTTGGCTGGAACCTACATTTATTTTTAGTTCATCTGAAGGCTCTAATGTATTATTATTTGTTTTAAAGAATAAAAAATCCGACTTTGGGAAAAGACTTTTTTCAAAGTCGGTGATAATAAAGTATTGTTCTGAACTTACTTTTTCTCCGTTTTTATCGGAAGACTCGCTGACTGCTTTATACACGCCATGAGTTAAGGATTTTTGAACATTCAGAGAGTCTTTTGTATCAAAATCAGATGTATAAACAATTTTGGCAACGGGCCAATTGCTGAAATCAGGATCACCCGAAATAGGGTATTGAGGAAAATATTTTTCGGCTATAGGCCTTGGTAGCGGAAAATCCGGTTTACCATCCCAATATTTTTTAATTTGTACGTTATTAGGTTCCTTTAGTTGAGAAATAATAATTTTACCCTTCACATCTATTTTTTGTCCATTTAAAGTGGTAGCTTTAATGTGTAAGGGCTTCATATTAGAAACATCGCTTTCACGGTTTATATCGCAATGTAAAGTAAATGAAGAATAACCAATAGAAATCATGGCATTGGATGATCTGGTTTCGCCACGTTGGTCAGTTACTTCGACATCAATTCGATATGTAAATATTGGTTTGTCACTTTTTGATATTTTCAGATCAGGTAGGGCCTCGAATGTGAAATCAAATTTCCCTTCAGAATCAGTTACTGAAATTCCTTCCTTAACGATAAATTCCCCGGATTGATTAGGCATTCGCCACCACCATCCCCAATCAGGAAAACGAGCATTGCGCACTACTTTGTATTTAAAAGTTGAACCGTCTACAGCGCTACCAGCTAATGTCTGGGCTCTTCCTGATATTTTAACTTTATCATTAAGTTTGTATTCCTCCATTGCAGGATCGGTGATAACTTCAAATGTGGGTCTTTTATATTCTTCTACATTAATACCTTTTTGCCCTTGTATTCCATCGCTTGTTTGTATCGATAAATTGAACATCCCATTTAGTTTCCCTAACGGTATTGTGAAGCTGCCATTCATACTGCCGAAATCATTGGAAGTAAGTGTTTGTTTTGAAATCTCCTGATAATTAGCATCTCTGAAAGTTATTTCCACAACCTTGCCTGGAAGAATAGAAGGAATTTGATTTTTATCGTTTTTAAGCAATATTGCTTTATAATAGACTACCTGGCCGGGCCTGTAAAGAGATCTGTCCGTAAAAAATTCAGCAAACTGATATTCGTTATTTTCACTTCTACCATAATTATAGTGAAATTGACCCAAATCCAAAATGTCTTTTTTGTGAGATAAGGTTACCTTAATGTTCTTTTCCATAGCGCCATTCACCTTCACTTTACCTTCTGCATCAGTTATGTATTCACCTACGCGGATAAAGTCATTTTTTCGATTACTAGGATTGTAGTTTTGAGACATTAATGCCAATTTTATGCCCTTAAGTGTATTACCTGACTTTCTATCTGCGACTATAAAAACTCTTTTACCACCAGACATGTAGCTTGTATAAGCAAGATCAGAGACGTGAAAAACCAGGTATTGAAATATAGGATTATCTTTTTCCATCCCTGTTACAGTAAGTGCATATTGACCAAAAGGTAAATCAGTGTGACTAAATTCCAGTCTTTGGGTTTTAAATAACTTACTTTCTTTTAATGAATAATTGGTGGTGTGTATTTTTTTAGATTTCATAAGATATTGTCTTATTTCATCCTGATTTCGAGTTTGAGTTTTGTCAAAAAAATCTTTGCCCAATCGTACCGTTTCAATTTTTAAATTTGTAGTATTATTGTAATCTAATGCAAATAACAATTGATTTTTAGAAGGATAGACCTGTTCCCCATAAAGTTGGATGGCTGGTTTTCTAATTGTTTTTATTAAATTTTTGCATTTTGCTGCTCCTCCGGATTTTGGATATTTTGTTATTGCAGTCTCGCATATTTTTAATGCTTTTACATTTGCCATACTATCGGTACTGATATTCATAGTGTGGCCTGCCCATCTTGCTGCAATTTCAGTATAAAAATCTATTCTTTCGTGGGATTTCGCCAATTTTTCCAATGACATTAAGTAAAGCAACTCTTTATCTTCTAAAATACTGTTGTTAAAAACATATTCCAATCGACTGAGATCGTAGTCTGCAAGCGAATTTTCATTTTGGTTGGTAAGTTGCGTATTTATTATATCCTGATAAAGAGAAATTATCTTAAATTTAGCTGAATTTTTGTCTAATGTCTGAATTTCTTTTTTAAAAAAATCCTGATCTGCATCAAAATGCCACGTCTGATCTAAAGTGTAGCTTTCCGAATTTTTATTAGAATAATTTTCATATTGCGTAAAAAAATTAAATGCCCTGTCCGCTAGCGCTTCATAAATAGTGGGCCTGAATTTAATGCCGTCACGATCATATTTATTCATAGCCTCTTTAAATTGCTCAATGGGAATATTGATAGCTTTTTTATCTTTTATTGAAAAGAGATACCAGTTTTCGATGGTGGTTAAAAACTGTTGTGTACTCCAGGTCTTGAAATCTTCGCTTTTTTCACCTATAATTTCGGACCTTTGTGATATTTCCCATCTATAATTGTCAAAATATCTCTGATAAAGTTCAGCCAGATATGAAGCGGTAATGTATCTTATAGGTCTGGAATTTTCTTCTGCGATTTTTTGAAGACGGAGCAATGCTTTCTCAATACCTTTTTCATCTGTCTGAATAGAAAGTCTGGAGATATATACCACGCTCTTAACTATTTGCGGGTCATTTTTCTCTTCGGTTGCTATTTTCATAATTTCATCCACTTTCTCCAAAGCCGATTTGGGAAGTCCATCATTTATTAGTTTTTCAACATCAATCCATGCTTTTTCAAAGTCATAATTGTTTGTCTGATTTTTATTTACAGTAAGTCCCATGAGAATGCTTAAGGCAATGATAATGGATTTCATAATAAATTATTAAATATAAAAGTAAAACGTATTTTCTAATTATAAGATTATACATATCACTCCCAAGATGCAGAATTAGTTCAAAAAGAATGGTTTTAGTTGGTTAAATGATTCTTAAATGTTTTAGCTATCAAGTACAAAATCATTAACAATGAGTACTATCTAAAAAATCTAAACATGAGGATACTTAAAAACTGCAAATATTAGCTACCTTTGTTTTTAATTCGGGACGTAGCGCAGCCTGGTAGCGTACTAGCATGGGGTGCTAGGGGTCGCTGGTTCGAATCCAGTCGTCCCGACGTAAAACCTTGATAATCAATATATTATTAAGGTTTTTTTAGTTTAAAAGGGGGTGGTATTGTTAAAATAAGTATCCGTTCTGGTACCCCTTTAGTTACCTGCTTTATATTCGAACCTTACATATACTCCTAAATATTTTAATATTATGAAAATAGGAAGTATCCGTTATCAATTTTTTATTTACAAAGCTAAAACAAACCTTAAGGGTAGGGCACCCATTTACTGTAAATTGTTATTTGATGGTAAAATTAAACTTTTATCTACAGGTATAAGTATTTACCAGCACCATTGGGATCCAATAAAATATTGTATCAGTTCAAAGGATGATTTGAACAAAAAGATATTTGAAGTATGGAAAAACAAGCTATCTAAACTACTATTTGATATTTATATTAAGGAAACCCCTGCAGATTTGGAAAATATAGCAGCTGTTCTATCAGGAAAAACCACCGTTACTACTGGTGATAAAACTGCAGGATTCCTTAAAGTATTTAATACTTTTATTACTACTGCTAAGAAGCAAATAGGGGAGCAGTACACCTATCGTACAGTTCAGAAATTTATTACTATATACAACACAGTGGATGAGTTCTTCACAAAAACATACTCCTTAAAGGATATCCCTATAGATCAACTCAAACTGAAGCATTTACTGGAGTATGAAGAGTACTGTTTGATACAATTTAAACATAAACAAATAACAGTTAACAAATCTGTTCAGATGCTTAAACAGATCATTAGGTATGCTATCGGACACGAATACCTGGATAGAGATCCCTGGATGCTCCATAAATCTAAAAATGTAATTATTGAGATAGTTTACCTTAATAACCTACAGTTAGATACAATAAAAAACGCTACAGATTTATCTGAAAAACTAAGCAAAACACGTGATTGCTTCATTTTCTCTTGTTACAGTGGGTTGGCTTACGCAGAAATAGCTGCTATAACAACAGATAGTATAGTTGTAAAGAACAATATTAATTGGATATCTATGAAACGTAAAAAAACACAGCGTAGTTTTCTCATACCCATGTTACCTCCAGCTCAGGTTATTTGGGATAAATATGATGGTAAGCTTCCTGTATTGAGCAACCAAAAGTATAATAAGAATCTCAAAGAGCTTGCAGAACACATTCACCTCAATGTAAACCTATGTACTCACCTTGCTCGTAAAACCTTTACCACTACAGTACTATTAGGTAATAATATACCTTTAAAGGTAGCTTCTACACTTTTGGGGCATTCCAATACCAGAATTACAGAAAAACACTACGCAGAAGTTACCAATGATCTGTTGGAGCAACACGTAGGTAGCTTATTTGAAATATTTACAAAAAAATAATAAATGTTAGATTTTTTACACTTTCAGATTATCTATGTTAAAATTTTGGTAGTGGCATTAATTTTGATTTTACTACTATAATAAACATATTTATTAACGGATACCAATATTGAGATTAACAATAAAACAATGGTTGATGCTTTAACTCAATCTATTGGTTTTGGGGTCAATATTTTATTTATTGGATAATGATAATACATAAGCTTTCTACTCCAAAACATTAATTATTAACAAAAATTAAATATAATATTATGGCAAATTTATTTTGGGTTTTAACAATTATTGGATCTTTAATTGGAACTCTACTATTATTTTCATCCTTTCTTGCAGAAGGTGCACCACAACAAGCCGCATTAGCTGCTATGGCTGTAGGTTTTGCTGTTTTACCTTACTGTATTGCAAGATCATTTAATGAGCTAAAAAAGAAGGTTTACTAGGTGATACATTAAAACACCTCTTTCCACTCCTCATATCTCCTATCATAATGGTATTTATATCTATATATACATATGATATATAAATGATTGATTGATAGGATTTATTACATAATCCTATTATAATCTCTAAACCCATTACGCTCATGTTCCCTAAATGATAACCTTTTCTTCAAACCATCAGTTAGTTTAAACCGTGATGGAAATATACCTATACCATCGTACACAGCTTGTATATCATCTTCATAACCGCTCCTAACCTGGGTTGTAAATAAATTCATTAACCCCAGATTACCTAACTGGTTGATATTTAAAGTATCAGGATCATATCCTGTTGTACTTTTAAACTCATAATCAGTTTGTGATGTGTTTTTATATGGCCACTTAAAACTGTTACCACTTTTTGCAGTGGATATGCCATCTGATTCCACATCTAAAAACGGTGAGTTAAATTTAGGGAATACAGTAGATGTTGTAGGTGATTGAAAATGTGGTTCCGGAACTTTATAATAATCAGGTGTTCTTCCAGTTGTCTTTGTAAATGGAACAACAAATTTGTATGCATCCGATTCCATTGGTGGTGATAACAACGAGAATGACGTCGGATATCTGAACTCAAA
>JAYTNJ010000264.1:0-8988 GCA_043748345.1 Saprospiraceae bacterium | reverse complement strand
TATTGCTCGCTCAAAATAAATGCATTTTGTGGATAAATAATCAAAAATAGGCCATTTTGGAGCATTTTGTATTTGGCTATTTGCAACTTGGGGTAAGACTTTAAACCAATTTAAACAATACGAAAATGAGACAGTTTTTACTTTTATTTTTTATTATTACATTTTACTGTGGCTTCGGGCAATCTATTAGGGGAACAATTACAGAAACCAATCAGCCTGTAGCTTTTGCAAACGTTTTACTTCATCTTGCAAAAGATTCAACTTTAGTTAAATTTACCTATACTGATGACAGTGGATCTTTTTCATTTGATAACATAAACAACGGAGAATATTTTTTAAAAGCAACTTTAGTTGGCCTGGATGATTATATCAGTCAGATATTTACGCTTAAAAATACTAATACTGATCTGGGTACTATATCTATGGCAGCATTTGCCAATAATTTATCAGAGGTCACCATTACTGCAAAGAAGCCTTTGATGGAAGTTAAACCTGACAAAGTTGTGCTTAATGTTGCAGGAAGTGTATTAGCGACTGGTGATGATGCTTTGAGTTTGTTAAGGAAAGCTCCAGGTGTTTTGGTGGACAATAATGAAAATATTACATTATTGGGAAAATCCGGATTAGTTATTTATATTGATGGCAAACCTTCTCCTCTTTCTTCATCAGAACTTGCTAATATGTTGAAAAACATGTCATCCAATGATATTGAGAGTATTGAAATCATCAGCAACCCATCAGCAAAATATGAGGCACAAGGGACGGCTGGGATTATCAATATTAAAAGAAAAAAATTGAATGCTGCGGGAATTAATGGTTCGGCTACGATGACAGGAAGGCAAGGTAGAACAAATGGTTTAAATAGTAATTTGAATCTTAATTTTAGAGATGAAAAAATTAATATTGCCAGTAGTGGAAGTTATTTCAATAGTAACAACTTAAATTATAATGAATTTTACAGAACTCAGAATAACCTGGGTTTCCAAACCTTAAATGAAAATCAGAATAATAATACAGGGGTTAATTCGAAAATAGCAGCAGATTACTATCTTGACAAAAAGAGTACCCTTGGTATTATAGCAGAATATAATGAAAGTGATTTCAGGATGACAAATGTATCAGAAACAAAACTCGGTAGCCTCCGCCTTTTAGAAACGGATTCATTATTGCTTAACAACGGACTTACTACCGCAAAATCTAAAAATACTAACCTGAATGCCAATTATTATTTTGATGGTGGTAATGAGACCACTTTCAACATAGACGCCAACTATGGAAGGTACAGCAGGGACAACAATTCATACACTCCAAATCAATATACAACACCCGATAAATCCAGAATTACAAGTAAGTTTGAAGTAAGAAGTATTACTCCAACAGTTATTGACATCATGACTTTAAAAGTGGATTATGAACAAAAGTTAGGTACAGGAAAAATTTCCGGAGGCATTAAATCTGCTTTGGTAAAGACAGATAATTCTTTTAATTTTTACAATATATCTGAGGGTCAGGAAAATTTGAACCCTGATCTTAGTAATAAGTTTAAGTATGATGAATGGGTAAATGCGGCATATGTAAATTACAATATCCAGGGCAAAAAGATAGGATATAATGTGGGCTTGCGTGTCGAAAACAGTAATACAAAAGGTGATCTGAAAGCAATGAATTCAGTGAATAGCAAATTGGTGAAAAGATCGTATACTAATCTGTTTCCTTCAGCCGGGCTTTCATATATGCTTTCAAATAAACACAGCTTTCAGCTATCGTATGGACGAAGGATAAACCGACCTAATTATCAGGACCTAAATCCTTTTGAATTTCAACTTGACCAGCTTACCTTCGAAAAAGGAAACGTCTTCCTGAATCCTGAATATACCGATAATCTGCAACTGGCACATACATTTGCACAAAAGCTTACAACAACTTTGTCATACAGCCATACTAACAATGTGATTACAAGGCTCGTAGATACTTCAGGAATAAAAGGTTCGTTCATCACATGGGCTAATATTGCATACCGAAAGACATATTCAATCGGGTTGGGTGCTCCATTTTCGATTTCCGAAAAATGGAGTACGTACACAAATCTGAATGGCGTTCATACAATGAACAAAGCCGATTTTGGAAAGGGAAAAGTGATAAATCTCAACGTGAGTTCGTTCAATATGTATCATCAGCAGTCTTTCACTTTTGACAAAGGTTGGAGTGCTGAAGTGTCAGGATGGTACACTTCTCCATCTGTATGGGAAGGTACATTTGTGATGAATGCCATGTGGGCAACGGGAGCTGGTATAAGCAAAAAATTTGCAGGAAATAAAGCAAAAATCACTATTAATATCGATGATATATTTAAGACTAATGTTTGGAGTGGTGAAAGTACATTTGGTGGGCTCTATATGGACGTAAATGGTGGTTGGGATAGCCGTCGAGTCAGAATAACGTTCAATTATAATTTTGGAAAGCAACTGAAAGGAAAAAATGTAAAAAGGAGCCGTGGCTTTGAGGATGAAGAGAATCGGATTAAGAAATCATAGGTTAGGCTTACATTTTCAAATAAGCTATCTTGATTTTATGGCAGATAGATGCTGTCTTTAAAATATATTTGTTTTGTTGATAAAAAGGGATATCAAAAAGTTGATATCCCTTTTTAAAAATAAAATCTGGACGTAAAAAAAGCCTAAAACTTATAGTAACAGGCCTTTCTTATTTCTAAAAGATTCAATTAACCTTTGGTTCGATCACGTTTTTTAGCTGAATAGTTTACTTTCAACTGTCCGGCTTTTCGGAGTGAAGTTTTCACATCACCCACAATACCCATTGTAACATCACCATCTATTTTTAACGAAGTAATGATACTTTGTCTTTGACCATCGGGTACTGTAAGTTTAAATTGTTCCAAAAATAACGGAATGTCTTCAGTGGTAGAAAATTTATCACCCAACTGAATTCTTGGTTTGGTTCCTGCCGAAGCTTTAAATTGTTCCGTAGGACGTCCCACAAAAACAAAATTAACCAAAGTTTTCTTTTCCAATTTTGTAAGTTCTGAAGCCTGAGGAGTAACAATTTTTACCATTAAGGTAGTATCTCTCATCTTGGTAACAACCATGAAGAAAAATAACAAAATAAATACAATATCCGGTAAGGATGCCGTGGAAATAGCAGGAGCCACATTGCCCTGTTTTTTCTTAAATTTTGACATATAGATCTACTTATTAAAATGTTAATAAATTTATTTCTCTTCCCCGAACTTCGTAGGCTCTGCCTCTGAAATTACCAATGGAATGGCATCTTTTACTTCTTTTTGCTGCGCATTAGTCAAATCGTCAAGATTTTTGCCAAATTTTGCCATGGCTGATTCTTCCCAAAGTTCGTCATATGCGGCTTTTAGTTCATTGTATACTTCCAGATAGGTTTTATATTTGGTACCTCTATCGTTTTTAATGGAAATGATCGCTTTTCGGGGATCTTCTGACATATCCGAACGTTTGTCAGGATTTGCTATAAAAATCATCGTATTACGTTTCAATTCATTAATGTCCATAGCTGTCCCACGCACAAGAAGTTGGTTTTGTGCGTTTACTAAAACCGAATAAACATTTCTGGAATTTAATTTCATTTCCGGTGGTGGTTCTTCTGAATATGGGGGTAGCTTTACAAGTACCCCTTTATCCTCAGCTATTGTTGTGGTTACGAGAAAGAAGATCAATAACAGGAAGGCTATATCCGCCATAGAACCTGCATTGATTTCGTTGCTCATCCGATGTTTACTTTTTGCCATAATAAATTCAGTTTATTTATTATTTAAAGAAACTTTTAACTTCATAAAAAAGTATCAGTATAAATGCAACTGCTGTCATCCCCAGCAGACTATATAAGCCAGCCGAAATTGCTTTACTTATGCCTTTATTCAGGTGAAATTCAGGATTGCTCCAATATACGTCATACCTGCCACCTGTATCGTGCGAGGACGTAAAATATAAGACAACAAAAGCAATAGCTATGGCACCAAAACCATAAATTGATTTAGATCCTGATTTGAAATTTTTAAATAAATCCCAAAAGACTCCAACTATCATCAATAATATCGCGATTATTCCTAATATTATCATCATCCAAAGACCACTGTTAAAACAATTGACATTAGACTTATCTGGCATATCTGTAAGTGTGCTTAAGCTATATCCTCCTGATTGAGCTCCAAAATACACACTGAAGGCAAAAATAACGAATAACAAGCCGCTTACACCCACCGCAATTGCATCGCCATCTTTTACTAAATAATTATATAATTTAGTCATGATTGTATTTTTATTTACTAAAAATTTAATTAAATGGTTTTGTGTCTCAACATAGTTTCAACTAATGCTATGGAAGCTTCTTCCATTTTCATAGTAATAGAGTCAATCTTTGATACTATATAATTGTAGAAAACTTGAAGGATAATAGCAACAACAAGACCAAAAACTGTTGTCAATAACGCTACCTTGATACCACCTGCAACCACAGTAGGAGATATATCACCCGCTGCCTGGATCTTATCAAATGCCTGAATCATACCCACAACTGTTCCAAGGAATCCCAACATCGGAGCAAGAGCAATAAATAATGATATCCAGATAAGTCCTTTTTCCAGGAATGACATTTGGACAGAACCATAAGACACAATTGCCTTTTCTACTCCGTCAGCTCCTGAAGCTGAATTTCTGAGGCCCTCATAAATAACGCTGGCTGCAGGGCCAGGTGTAGCTTTTGCTACTTCTTTTGCACCTTCGAGATCTCCACTTGCCAATTTGTCATCAATTCTGCTTAAGAGTGTATCTGTATTTGCAGAAGCAATGTTTAAGGTTATGATACGCTCTATACAAAATGCAAGACCAAAGATCATACAAGCTAATACTGGAGTCATCCAAATCCAGTCACCTTCTATGAATTTTTCCTTCAATGTTTGAAAGGCACTAGGTGCTTCAGCAACTTCAGTAATTGCTGTAGTTGCTTCTTCCACCACTTCTGTTGCGGCGGCTGCGGCAGTGTCAACAGCGGCTGCTGCTGCATCTGTGACTGCTGCAGCAGTAGTGTCCGCTGCCTGAGCCATCATATCAAATGCACCCATATAAGACGCAATCATAAATACCCCGATTAAAAATAAAATTTTTCGCATGATTTGTTAATTTACGTTTTAGATTAATAATATTAAGAAATAAAGGTTAAAAGTAAAAAAATATTTAAACTAGTTAATAATTACAACTTTATTTTTTTGCGGAGAGTGAGGGATTCGAACCCTCGATACCCTTTCGGGGCATACACGCTTTCCAAGCGTGCTCCTTAAGCCACTCGGACAACTCTCCAACACCGCAAATGTTGGAAAATAAACTAACTTATCAAAAATATTTTTTCTATTCTTATTTTAGTAATATACATTTAATTTATAATCAATAAGATAGAACTAAAATTATATAAAATTATCGGAATGAAATTGACAACTTATAGTATCGATTTCACTCTTAAGATGGTGAAATCATAATATTGGTGTGCTATGAAATATTTTTTTTGTATTTTCTGTAGTTTGCAAAGCAATATCTGTGATTGATATATTTTTAATTTCTGAAAGTTTTTCAGCGACCTTCAATATATAAGAAGGTTCGTTGCGTTTTCCTCTAAAAGGTACTGGGCTCAAGTATGGGGCATCCGTTTCAAGAACCAAAGATGACATTGGAATATCTGCAATTACACGGTCAACACCAGAATTTTTATAGGTAAGGGTACCCCCAATTCCTAAGTAAAAACCTACATCTATAATTTTTTTTGCTTGTTCCAAAGTACCACCAAAACAATGAAATATTCCTGACAATCGTCCATCCTGCATTTCTTCAACAATTTTTATGGTGTGATCAAGGGAGTCACGAGAATGGATTACAAACGGAAGTCCCGCACTATGTGCCATTGAAATCTGATATCTGAATGCTTTTTCTTGCTCAATGGCATAAGTTTTGTCCCAATATAAGTCTATTCCTATCTCTCCAATCCCGGCAAAACTTCGTTTCAAAAGATATTTTTCAACAATTTTGAGCTCTGCCTCATAATCTTTTATAACATGACAAGGGTGCAATCCTATCATAGGGTGACAAAAAAGATGCTTGTCTGCTATAGAAATCATGAATTCTAATGATTTAGAGTCAATATTGGGCATAAAAATATCCGTTACACCTACATCTTTGGCTCTTATTAAGATTCCATCCAGATCTTCATTAAATTCTTGACTATATATATGAGCATGTGTATCAACAAACATTACTTTTGTGTTTCAATTTCTGAATAGTGTGGCAAAGAAACAAAAATATTATGTGGTTTGGGAAGGAAATACTCCAGGTATTTACAATTCATGGGAAGAATGTCAAAACCAGATTACAGGTCATCCTTCTGCAAAATATAAATCTTTTGAGAGTATCTCAGAGGCAGAATTTGCAAGTAAAAGAAATTATTACGAGTTTATAAAAAAGTCTCCTGAAAATGCGAAACCCAAAAGACAGAACCTATCAGATATAATTGCAGATAGCATTTCCGTTGATGCAGCCTGTAGTGGTAATCCCGGCTTGATGGAATATCAATGTGTTGAGACGATTTCAAAAAAAATGGTTTTTCATAAAGGACCTTTTAAGGACGGAACCAACAATATTGGAGAGTTTCTTGGGTTAGTACATGCATTGGCTCTACTGAAGAAACATAATAACAGCCATACTTCAATTTATACTGACTCTATCACTGCGATAAGTTGGTTGAAAAATAAGAGGGCTAAAACAAATCTGGAATCTACCCATGCGAATGTGGAGCTTTTTGAATTGATACAGAGAGCAGAATCCTGGCTTAAGTCCAATACTTTTACAAATAAAGTTCTTAAATGGAATACAGTTTCATGGGGTGAAATACCTGCAGATTTTGGGCGAAAATAGAGAGTGTCTGAATTGCTTTACGGTACACTGAGTTTTACACTCTTGCAAATTTTATCTTATAATCAGCGGTTGCATTTCCGGTTTTTATATCAGTCAGTTTGCGCTGGATCAACTTCTTTTTGAGCGGCTTCAATTTTTCTACAAATAGCACCCCTTCGATATGATCATATTCGTGCTGAATCACACGCGCATTAATACCTTCATAAATCTCATCATATCTTTTAAAGTTTTCATCTACATATTGTATTCTTACTTTTTGTAGTCTTTCCACATCTCCACGAATATTGGGAATGCTAAGGCACCCCTCTTCATAGGACCACAACTCTCCTGTTTCTTCCACAACTTGTGCATTTATGAATACTTTTTTGATCCCTTCGGCCTTTTTACCCTCTTCCATGATCTGAATCGAATCAATCACAAAAAGCCGAATGGACGCCCCTATCTGTGGTGCAGCAATTCCTACACCATGAGCAGCATACATCGTTTCCCACATGCTACAAATCAAATCTTTCAACCCATTGTAATCGTTATCAATGTTTATTGCTTTTTTCTTTAAAATCGGTTGTCCGAATGCAAAAACAGGTAAAATCATAAATCGTTAAATATGTTTTAGATATCTTTGAAGGATAACCACCGCACTGATCTTATCAATCAATGCTTTATCCTGTCTTTTCTTTTTGTTCACGCCGCTATTAAAAATAATTTGCTTTGCATGGACAGATGAAAACTGCTCGTCAGCAAAATCAATTTCAATATCAGGCCACTTTTTTGCAAATTCTCCAGCAAATCTATCAATATCAACTTTTAAATATGTGAAGTTTCCATCCTTATGCACCGGTAAACCGATTACTAGTTTTTCAACAGGCTCGGATTGCAAATATTTATAAAAAAAACTGTAAATATCTTTAGTTTCGACCGTTTCAAGACCAGTAACTATAATCTGAAGCGGGTCGGTTGTGGCCAATCCACATCTTTTTAATCCATAATCCAAACAAACTATTCGAGCCATTTAACTGCAAAGGTATAAAAAAAGTTCCTATACATTAACATTTCTATTGTTGATTGAGCTGAACTTCATTTTGTAAAAACTCTTTACAAAAAACTGACATTAGTAAAATGAAAAGACCCCCTTCAGATTACTCTGAAGAGGGGTCCCATCCCAAAAACAGTAAAACTTATTTCAAAAAACTCATTATTCTATTACTACCATTTTTCTGGTAGCATTATATTCGCCTGCTCTAAGAGTGTAGTACATTACTCCTGAGTGTAATTCAGATTTATTCAACTCTATAACATTATATCCTTTTATACCCTGAATTTTATTGTTTCTGAGTACTCTTCCTGATATGTCATAGACGGTAATGTTTGCCTGCATATCTGCCGGTAATTCAAAACCTATGATAGTCGTTTCTTTGAATGGATTTGGTGTATTCTGCATCAGGTCAAAACCAACAGTTTCTTTTCCTCTGTCTTGTACACTAAACACTACATCCATAACTTTATTGTCGGAATTATAAGCTTCTGCTGAGGTTACTTCAGAGTTTACTTTAAGAAGATCAGACAGATTTCCTTTATCTTTTGCAACAAATGTAATGTTGAAAATGACATCCCCTTTTTTAAGATTTAAGGGCTTATTTCCATTCCAGCTGACTGTGAGAAGTCCTTCTCCTGTTCTTCTCAAGCCGAAATTGCTGTCGTTAACATTTATTCCAGCAGGATCAATAGCTATAAGAGCAAGTGTGCTATTATCGAAAGATATAGTAAATTGCATACCGTTGATATCAGTCTCTGCAGTAACTCTGAAAGGAACAACTACATTTTGGCCGCTTTTTAAACTCTGGTTGTCTGTGTTTAGAACAAGACTATTTGAAGATCTTGACTCTGTATTATTGTCAGTATTATTGGCTTTTACATTGCCGTTAACATCTCCTGTTTTTACTGCTACGAAATCGGTGGTCATGTTTGCAGTAAGGGTATTGATAGCATAGATTTCCGGGAAGGCCTCTCCTTGTGCAGATGTAGCATCGGCAAATCGGTAAGC
>JAYTNJ010000263.1:0-4505 GCA_043748345.1 Saprospiraceae bacterium | reverse complement strand
AAGGTAAAAAAGTCAACCTGAATGGGCAAATCCAAAATATATTCACATTAAAATTTATTGAAAAAAGAGCTATTCAAATAATCTTTTTAAATTCTTATCTTCATTTAGTACTCATTCACAGATTCTTTAAACACATTGGACGATTTTTATAAACTGAATGCTAAACGGAATGTTACCTTTGTAGAATAAATCCTTATTCTATAATATTTTAATAATAAAGAATGAAATCATTTTTTCCAACTTTTATTGCCTCATTTCTTGGAGTGATTGCTGCATTTGCTCTAGGCATTTTTATATTAATCATCGTTGCTATATCAGGTATAAGCCAGAAAGAATCGTTCAGTTCTGATTCAATATTGAAATTGAGTCTTGAACAGTTTATTCCGGAAAAAACTGATAATATCCCACAGGAAAATATTTTTATGGGCTCAACTTCTGAAGCTCTTGGTTTACGGAGAATTCTTAATTTGCTTGATGCTGCATCCAAGGACGATAAAATAAAAGGAATACTTCTTGAAAACAATTCTGTCAGCTATGGCCAGGCAACATTATTGAGTTTGATGCATGGGTTGAAAAAATTTAAGGAAAGCGGCAAATTTATTTATTCTTACGCGCACAGCCATAGTCAATCATCATATTTTTTATGTTCCGTAGCTGACTCTATGTTCTTAAATCCTCAGGGAGGAGTAGATTTAAAAGGATATGGAATGGCTACCCCTTACTTTAAAAATATGCTTGATAAATTAGGAGTAGAATATAATATATTTTATGCAGGAAATTTCAAAAGTGCGACCGAACCATTCAGACTTTCAGGTATGAGTGATTTCAATAAAACCCAAACCCGCGCTTTTCTGATGGATATGAAAGATGTAATGGTAGAAAATATTTCAAAAAACAGAAGTCTTTCGCATGAAAAACTAGAAACTATAATGGCAGGGTACGATGGCAGAACCGGAAAAAGAGCATTAGAAAATGGTTTGGTTGATGCTTTGTTTTATAAAGATCAAATGGACGACTTTCTTCGTTCAAAACTCGGCTTCAAAGAAAACAAAAAACTCAAATTCGTCAGTCTTGAAAAATACAACAGTCTTGCAGAAATAGAGGAAGAAGATGGAAACGATAAGATAGCTATAGTGCATGCTGAAGGTGAAATTATTTATGGCTCAGACGAAGCTGGTATTATAAGCGAAAAAAAATATGTGGACATGTTGTCCAAAATCAGAGTAGATGATAAAATCAAAGCAGTGGTACTTAGAGTAAACTCACCAGGAGGGAATGCATTTTCAAGCGATTTGATATGGCGAGAACTTGAGAGAATTAAAAAGGCAGGCAAACCGCTTATAGCTTCTTTTGGCGATTATGCAGCATCAGGAGGGTATTATATTGCCGCCGGAGCAGATAAAATTGTATCTCAGCCTAACACTCTTACTGGATCCATCGGTGTTTTCATGATGTTTCCAAATGCAACAAAATTATTGAATGAAAAAATAGGCGTAAATTTTGATACCATTAAGACTCATGAGTTTGCCACAGGATTTAGTCCTTTTAATAATCTTTCAGACAAGGAAAAATCGTTGTTACAAGAATCTACTTTAGAAATTTATGATTTGTTTCTTGATCGTGTATCTAAAGGCAGGAAGCTTTCCATAGATTCGACAAAAGAGATAGCTCAAGGAAGAGTATGGACAGGAAGAAAAGCAAAAGAAATAGGGCTAGTAGATGAAATAGGCGATCTCAACCGAGCTATTTCTATTGCCGCTGAAAAAGCTGGATTAAAAAAATATAAAACAGTAGAATATCCTTACATAAAAGAGGACTTTATAAATACCATACTTCGTGAAATTATGCAGGGTCAAAATGAAGGTGATGCGTTAGTTAATCTCTCCACAACCCTTGAAGAGAGAAAAATTATGGACCAATTCAAACAATTCAGAGGGATTATACGCTGTAAAGAACCACAAGCTAGATTACCTTTTATTTTTAAGTTTTTCTGATTTATTCTATTATCTATCCTTATAAAAGAAATAGTCTCAGTACTTTTGCCAGTCTTATCATAATTACAAATGGTCAGACATCTTTATTCGTTTTTTACTTCCAGAAATAGCTTGGCTATTGGCACAGCGTTCTTCATTCTTGGGTTTTTATTTGGCAATTGGGCTACTCTCATCCCATTTGTAAAATCCAGATTCCAAATTGATGACGGAATTTTGGGATTAATTTTACTCTGTATGCCTTTGGGTGCTATGGCCTTCAATCCCTTTGCTGCTATTTTAATCCAAAAATTTAGTATCCAAAGGATGACAATCTCAGGTATGATCATTATTAGTTTTGCTTATATGTTGCCACTTTTGGTATATGATCTTATTTTACTCCCGCTATCCTTGATATTTGTTGGCATATCTATGACATTATTGAATATCTCAGCCAATACTTCGGCCACTAATTTTGAAAGGTTTTACAATAAAAATATATTAGCAACCTGCCACGGCATGTTTAGTGTTGGTCTCATGATTGGATCATTAATGCGTAGTTTTACTTTGCTTTTTCAAATTAATGAAAGTAACCATATGATTTTTATGGGTGGTTTAGCGCTCCTTTTGTCAATGATTACTGGAAAAGTAATTTTAAATCTCCCTGATCTAAAAAAAGAAAAAACCGAAAACCATCCGAAGTCTGTCAAAATGCTATTACCGTCAGGTTCCTTATTAGGCATTGTAATTATTAGCCTATGTATTAATATGACAGAAGGTTCTATCACTGACTGGGCCTCAGTGTATATGAAAGAGATTGTGCATTCCAGCCCCTTTTTTGTAGGATGGGGGTTGTTTGGGTACTCATTTTTTATGGCAATTGGAAGGTTTTTTGGAGATGGTATTATCCCGGTTTATGGAAAAAACAGCGTACTGGTTTATGGGGGTTGTTTAGCTTTGATCGGATTGATTATTGTAATTTTTTTTCCTACTACCTTGGTTGCAATTTTAGGATTTGCTTTTATTGGGTTAGGAGTGTCTTGCGGGTCACCCATTCTGTATGGCAGCGCTTCAAGGTATCCGGGACTTCCAGATTCAGGAGGATTGGCGGTCATGAATACATATGCAATGGGTGGTTTTTTAATGGGACCTGTTATTATTGGTTCTATATCAAATGTCTCGTCACTTCAAGTCGCCTTTGGTTTTATTGTATTACTTACCGTTGTGTGGATGCTTAAATCAAGAATTATAACCCTATACTGACCATGTTTGAATCTGAAAGGGCTAATAATTACTATGAATAAAATCATGTAAAAAGCAAGGAATAACTCATTAGTTTTAAAATCAAATTACTCAATAAAGTTATAATATTCAAACAGATATATTACATTTGTATTGATATGTAATATTTAGTAATAAGTTTTGACTTATAAGCTAAAATAATTTGAATAGAAACAGACTATATTAGGGGCGGTTACTGGATTTGCTGGATATTTTGTAACGAGTGGCATCCTTTATACATTAATTTTTAAAGACATACTCGCATCATCAAATCCCGGGATGGCTGCCGTTCATGTAGAGCCAGATCTGGCAGCTTTGGTATTAGGAAATTTAAGTTCCGGCTTTTTAATGGCTTATATTTTTGAAAAATGGGCAGGTATGAGAAACTCTGTAAGTGGTGCACTTTCGGGAGCTATGCTCAGTGCTTTGATGGCTTTTAGTTATTATAGCATTCTTTATGCAACTACTAATCTTATATCGTTGACTGGTTTATTTATTGATACATTAATAAATGGTATTTGTGGTGCCATTGCAGGTGCTCTTATAGCTTTTGCCCCTAGCTAGAAACGAATCTAAAGCAATATTCCTTTACAAGCTTAATACAACCTTTGCAATATTCTAATTAACATCAAGTTTTTTATCTTTGTGGTGTGATATCCCTCTTATATAGAAAATAAATAATAACTTTAAAATGAAAATAGCTATTTTAGGTTGTGGCAACATGGGAATGGCATTTGCCAGATCTTTTATTCAATATGATTTGGTTAAGAAAGAACACCTTTTGCTTATAGAAAAAAATGAAGAACGATGTCAGGCACTTAATTTAGCACGTGAAGGAGTGGTTGTTAATACTATAAGTGAAGATATTTCTAGAGTTGACTTAGTGATTCTTGCGGTAAAACCCCAGGATTTTCCTGTTCTAGCTGGAGAAATAAGAGGGAAATTAGCAGAACAACAGGTGGTTCTTTCGATCATGGCAGGGATTAAAATCAATAAGATTCAATCCATGATTAATCACCGTTTTGTAGTGAGGGCAATGCCAAATACGCCTGCAATGTTAGGAATGGGAATCACTGGATTTACATCTGCCGAAGGAATAAGTATCGCAAAATTATTTAAGGTTGAAAATTTGATAAATGCCACAGGCCGTTCGATTTATATAGAAGATGAAAATCAATTAGACGCAGTTACAGCTCTAAGTGGAAGCGGTCCTGCCTACTTTTACTACTTCGTCAAACATCTTGTTGAGACTGG